>JAFMBU010000067.1 GCA_017858295.1 Porticoccaceae bacterium
CTCCACTTGCTAGGCCAAATCTCATAGGAGAGTAGTAATGCCTGATTATAAAGTCCCGGTAAATGATTACCTGTTTCTGTTCAATGATGTGCTCGATATGCAGAGCAAATACAAAGATGTGCAGGGCGGAGACGAAGCCACCACCGATATGGTTGAGGCGATCTTTACTGAAGCAGCCAAGTTTTGTGAAAATGAATTGGCGCCAATCTATCAGAGTGGCGACATTGGCTGTACTTGGGACGATGGTGTGGTGACCACACCTGCAGGTTTTAAAGAGGCCTACCAGAAGTTTATTGAAGCTGGCTGGACCACTTTGACCGGCAGCACCGATATGGGCGGTCAGGGCCTGCCATCCTCTATTGGTATTGCCATCAATGAAATGATGACCACCGCTAACTGGGCCTGGGCCATGTATCCGGGTCTCAGCGAGGGTGCTGTAGCAACACTTGAGACCAGCGGTACCGAGCAGCAGAAGAAAGACTATCTGGTCAAACTCATCAGCGGCGTCTGGAGCGGCACCATGTGTCTCACCGAGCCCCACTGTGGTACTGATCTCGGTTTGATGAAAACCAAAGCTGTACCCAATGATGACGGCAGCTACAAGGTCAATGGCACCAAGATTTTTATCAGTGCGGGGGAGCACGATCTGACTGAAAATATTGTCCATATAGTGCTGGCCAAGTTGCCGGATTCCCCCAAGGGCACCAAAGGTTTGTCGCTGTTTATTATTCCTAAGTTCTTAGTTGCTGAAGACGGTTCTGCAGGGGAGCGCAATGGCGTTCGCTGTGGTTCTATTGAACACAAAATGGGTATTCACGGAAACGGCACTGCGGTACTTAACTTTGACGATGCCAAAGCCTTTTTGATCGGTGAGCCGAACCAGGGTCTGGCGGCCATGTTTACCTATATGAATGTCGCCCGTATAGGTACAGCCAGTCAGGGTGCTGCAGCAGCCGAGCGCTCTTATCAGGGTGCCGCGAAATACGCTCGTGAGCGTCTGGCTATGCGTTCCATCTCTGGGGTTAAGAATCCCGATGGCCCAGCTGATGCCATTATCGAGCACCCAGATGTGCGTCGTATGCTGCTGACTCAGCGCGTAATAGCTGAAGGCGGTCGTGCCATGGTCACTTATGCCAGCCAGTTTGCCGATGTTTATCGCGGTGGCAACAGCCAGCAGGAACGTGATGCTGCGGAAATTCGCCTGGGCTTCTGCACACCAATACTTAAAGGGTTTATTACTGAATTGGGTGTTGAAGCAGCCAACCATGGTGTTCAGGTATTTGGCGGTCATGGTTATATCAAAGAGTGGGGCATGGAGCAGATTCTCCGGGACAGCCGCATTGCCACACTGTACGAAGGCACCACCGGTATTCAGGCATTGGATCTGGTTGGCCGCAAAGTACTGATGGACAAGTTCAAACAACTCAATGTCTTTACTGGCGAGATGCTCAGCTTCGCCGCACAGTTTTTACCCTGGAAGAAGTCACCCCAGGCCAAGCAGATGCGCAAGCAGGCTTGGACTATCACCAAACTGGCGATTAAGTGGCGCTATCTGGCATACCGCATGGCCATGAGAGCGAAAAAGAACCCAGATAATGTGGGTGCTTCATCGGTGGATTTCCTGATGTACTCCGGTTATGCCTATATGGCCTTTATGTGGGGAAAGATGAGTTTCGCTGCACACAAACAATTGGCTGCAGGTGAGGGAGATCAGAAATTTTTGGACTCCAAACTGCACAGTGCCGAGTTTTTCTTTGAGCGTATTCTGCCCCGTGCCGATGCTCATGCTAAAACCCTGAGTGCCAACCTTGAAAGCCTGATGGCTATGCCGACGAGCTATTTTGAGTAAAGGCTAGTCTAGCGTCGTTAGTTCAAAAACCCTGCAGTTTAGGCTGCAGGGTTTTTTTACGCCGGTCGCTTTTAATACTTATTATAAGATTGAAACAAGTGACAGGCCATGGCTCCATTGTTACAGTCCAGCTCAAACAAAATAGTCAAAGGAAGAGAGAATGGAATTTGCAGATGTGGTTAAGGCGCGGCACTCCTACCGAGGGTTTTTACCCAAGGCAGTGGATGAAAAGACCTTAAAAGAGATTTTTGAACTGGCCAGTTGGGCACCCTCCAACTGTAATGTTCAGCCCTGGCATGTGCATGTTCTATCTGGTGACGCCTGCAATAGCATGCGCGAAAAAATGAAGGCGGCAGCCTTAGAAAATCCCAGCGGCAATCCGGACTTCCCTTGGCAGGGCAAGTTTAGCGGCGACTACCGTGAGCGCCAAATCTGCTCTGCATTGGGTCTTTGGGAGCATCAGGGAGTCACGCGGGAAGATCGGGAAAAGCGTGAATGGTCTTGGATGCGTAACTTTGAATTCTTCGATGCGCCGCATATTGCCTTTATCTTTGTTACCGATGAATTTCCTGAGCTGGTGCGTCTGGCCGGTGATACGGGTATGTATGCCCAGACCCTGATGCTGGCAATGGAGAATGCCGGGCTGGGTTCTTGCCCACAGACCTCAGTGAGCTGCTATCCGGATCTGGTTCGTCAAGAGCTGGGTGTAGAGAGCCAGTTTAAACTGATGATGGGTCTCTCCTTTGGCTATGTAGATCATGCTGATAGCGCCAATAATCTGCGCACTGATCGCGCACCTCTAGAGCAGTCCACGACCTTTCATAGCTAGTGTTGCGAACTTGCCGAGGGTCAGGCCGCCTGAATACAGTTGCGGCCCGATGCCTTGGCGCGATAGAGGGCCTTGTCCGCGCTTTTTAGTACCTGTTCAAATGGGTTGATACTGTTGCCAGAGGTAGCCTTGTCACTGCTGGCAACGCCAATGCTTACAGTCAGGCGCAAATTGCTTTTTCTCTTGCTGGCGCCGCGCCTTGGCTCACCCTGTTTCAGGTTCTTTGGCCGCTGCTGCTTATCTCGCACCACCATATCGTAGTTGGCTATGGCCTGACGACAGGCCTCCAGTGTATCCAATACTTGCTGTTCGGTTTTCCCCTTAAACAGCAGACAGAACTCCTCACCACCATAGCGAAACGGTTTGCCGCCCTCGGCGGTTTGCGCGAGCAGGCTGGCGATCACGCGCAGAGCCTGATCTCCCAGCTCATGGCCAAACTGATCATTGATCTTCTTAAAATAATCCGCATCCACCATGGCAACGCTATAGGGCCCACGCAATGTTTTAGCTGTCTGTTGCAGAGCGCGACGATTGCCAATCTGGGTAAGATCATCGCGGTAACCAATCTGTAATAGACTGATAGTTAGGTTAATGCACAGCAGCAGACCCATGCCGGAAAACATAAACGCCGAGACACTATTGAGCTGAATCCAACCATAGGTAATCAGGCTCATCAGGGAGCAGCCGAGCACGGAGTTGTGAATACTCTGTTGCTGATAGAGGCTTAAGCCCAGACATAGGCCGACGGCAGAAAAATAGAGTAGCCAGCTCAGAGTGGAGAGATAGGTGCCCATCAGGCCATTGCTCAGCGCGCTGGTGGCTGAGGCTAAAAAGAGTTGCTGGTTGATCACCAATAGGCCGGCTATGAAAAGAATAATCAGTGGTGTCAGCAGTATCGCCAGTAGTCCCTGTAACTGCAGACAGCTGCTTTGGGGCAGCAGTGCATAGGTAATCAATAGCGCCGGACTGAGCAGGGTTAGCAGATAGAAAATCTGACTGGCGGGCTGAGAGTTTAGCGGCGACTGCAAAAAGCTTTGAATTAGCCAATAGGCACAGAGCAGGCTAATACTAATGCCGGCCTCCAGTGCATGATTGGTTAACAGAGCCATAAGGGTTGCCAGCCCGAGTAAAATATAGGGCAATTGCAGCAGCAAAAAGTCTAGTTGGCTAGTGCTGTTCAGGGGCTGATCGGCGAGGAGGTAGCGCAGTAATAAAGCAGTCGCTGCGCAGCTAAGCGGCAGCACCAGGCGAAAAATTGTCGACGACATAGAACTAGCTCACTGATTCTCGATAAACCGTGACCTAATAGTAGTCAACTTTTATGGCTAAGGACGCTAAACCAAGATCTGCAGCAGCCCCACCAGACTAGTGCTCAATAGCACCCAGCCGAGAACTTGATAGAAGCGCGCATTACTGCGTTGCAGCAGGCGCTGATGGAATTTTTGTCCGATCATATGACCGATTCCGGCAGCGGGCAGCAACCAGAGTGATGCTATTAGCTGGAGGTCGACCCCGGCAAGGTTAAAGGCAAACAGCTTGATACTGACCAGTACAAACCAGAGCACAAACAGCGTATTGCGAAACTCATGAGCTTTGATATGGCGCATAGCCACGGCAATCACCAGGGGTCCACCGATCAGGGAAGTACCGCTAATATAGGCGCCCAGTATTAGGAAAACTGTATCCAGTAGTCGGCTATTGCTCTGTAGTGGTTTTCCAATGATATAGGTGATCGAGTAGGCCGCAATTAGCAAAAAGATAATGCTGTTCATCAGATCGCTTGGCAGTATCAGCAGGCCCACAACACCGGCCAGTTTCGGGATCAGCATAATCAGCAATGCGTAGCGCACAAAGCGCCAATTTATGGCTTCTTGGGGCGCCCCGGAATGGTCCTCTGAAGGGATTTTTCTGTGGGACAAGAAGAGTGTTAGACCAGCAAAAAACAGTAGATGAATGGAAATAATTGGCAGAAAAAACAGTGGGTCATTATGGATTAACAGCAGAAATGGAATGGTAAATAGCGCACCGCCAAAGCCAAAGCCGGCGCGCACAAAGCCGCTCCAGATAAACACCACGACAATTAGCGCGTACTGATACCACTGAAAATCTAAATTCATTTAACTGGCGACTCTAGTGGCCGCAACCGCCGCTACCGTGAACATGGCCGTGGCCAATTTCGTCTTCGGTGGCAGGGCGAATACTAATTACTTCGATTTCGAAATGCAGGTTTTTGCCCGCCAGTGGATGGTTCATATCCACATCGGCATTGAACTTTCCCAGCTTTATAATGGTTCCCGGCTTAACGCCGTTCTCAGTGTTGACGTTGATCGCCTGACCAACGGATAACTTGCCTTCATGTTTGAGGTATTTAGTTGGAATGCGCTGCATATTATTGACATTGCGCAGTCCATAGCCCTCGGCTGGGCTAACACTAAAGACGCGTTTTTCCCCTTCTTCTGCACCGGCAATGGCGACTTCAAAACCACGAATCATCTGGCGGTGACCATGGAGATAAACCATTGGCTCTTGGCTGTCGTAACTTTTATCGAGGATCTCATCATTATCATCTTTAAGCTGGTAGTGAAGGGTGATAACGTGATTGTGTTTGACCTGCATTGGTGAGACCTCAATGAGCAATAATTTCAGGGAACGCAGTTTACATCAGTTGCGTCGGTTGCAACATTGGCCGGGGCTCTTAATTATGGACTTTTTAATTACTGGCTCTTAATTATGGCCTTTTAATTACCGGCTCTTAATTACGGGCTTTTAATTACCAGCTCTTAGCTAACAGTACTAATCTAACCCAGTGAGAAAAGGAGAATGGCAGCTATGTCAGGGGCAAGTAAAGACCGCGAAATAAACGCCGGGGGTGGCAGCCAAGATGATCTCGACGAGGGATTTGATGCGCTGTTTGGCGACTCCGTTGAACCTTTGCGCGGCAAGGGCGCGGCGTTTGTCGCCAAGACTGTCCAGTTGACGCCGGGGGTGTTGGCGCGGCGAGAGGCGGCCCAGTTAGAGGTTCAGGATGAGGGCAACTTCCTCGATCCGGACAGCATTATTGAGCAGGTTGCCCCCCTTGACCCATTGGAATTTTCCCGTCCCGGTGTGCAGCACGGTGTGTATAAAAATCTGCGCATGGGCAAGTACGAGATTCAATCCCGCCTCGACCTGCATCGCCACACAGTTGAGCAGGCGCGCACGGCCCTTTGGACTTTTGTCGACGATTGTCAAAAGCACTCGGTACGCTGCGCTCTGATTACCCATGGTAAAGGTGAACACCTTGCGCGACCTGCGGTGCTTAAAAGCTGCGTCAACCACTGGCTAAAACAGTTTGATCAGGTGTTGGCTTTTCATACAGCACAGAAGTATCACGGCGGCTTGGGTGCCACCTATGTGCTGATCAAAAAGGGTAGTGCTGCCCGTCAGAATACCAGTGAGAAACTCGAGCAGGCAGGACACTATAAACCCTAGCAACTGCGCCTTAGCCAATAGCGCTCGTTGATCTTTTTACGCCCAATCAGCGTAAGAGCCCAATAATAATGAGAATGATCCACAGTGTTGGGTCAATAAGACTGGGCCAACCTATGAACCTGTTTATGGGTCTCGATATGCAACTTATGTTCGAGGCTATTCCACTTCTCTTCGCAATCGCTGTAAGCGCTTGGTTGGTGAGCCTGGTGATTGAGGATATTAGTATTGTCGACTATTTCTGGTCGCTGATGCTATTGGGCAGCGCAGCGACCTATGCCTATCGGATCAGTGTTGAAAGTAGTCTCAGCACAGTTAATTTGGTACTTCTTCTGATGATCGCTGTCTGGGCGTTGCGGTTGAGCGGATTCTTAATACTGCGCGGACGCAACCGTGGCGAAGAGCGCCGCTATCGAGCTATGCGTAAAAAGCTAACACCTAGTTTTGCCTTAAAAAGTTTGATTAATGTGTTTCTATTTCGGGCGCTCTTGATCTGGCTGCTCAGCTCCCTGTTTGTTGTAGCGCTGAGTTCAGGACCGAGCCTAAGCTGGAGCCACTGGCACACAGTGGGCGCTGCCCTCTGGTTATTTGGCTTTACCATGGAAGCCTTAGCGGACCTGCAGCTGCATAGATTTAATCAGCTGGTGGTGCGTGGTTCGGAGACATTGAATAGCGGTTTGTGGCGCTATTCCCGCCATCCCAATTATTTTGGTGAGTGTTGTGTGTGGTGCGGTTGGGTTGTGTTTGCCATTCCCTCTGCCAGTGCCGCAACGCTGCCGTGGCTTTTGCTAGCGCCGATAATTATGATTACGCTGCTATTAAAGCTCTCTGGTATCAGTCATATGGAGCGGGGCATCACTCAGCGTCGCCCGGATTACCGTCAGTATATAGAGACCACCAGTGCTTTTATTCCCTGGAAGCCAGCGCAAAAAATAGGCATAGATCTATGATTCGCAGTGTAATTTACTTTTTCCTTCTCTCTACTCTTTTTATCGGCCAAGCGGCTGGCAATGAACCTATGGCTGAGGTTGCAAGCGCTAGAGTATTGAACTTTGACGTATTCCTAAACGACCGTGAAGTGGGTCATCATAGATTTGAACTGCTGGAGCAGGGGGAATCCATAGAGGTCTCTTCAACAATGTCCCTAGACTTTAAGGTTTTTAAAATAAAGCGCGTCAAGTACAGACATCAGGCCAACGAAATTTGGCAATCTGGCTGTCTGGTGGCGCTACAGAGCGAAACCGAAAAGCAAGGTAATGCGGTTGCCATTCAAGCCAGCACCGATCAGAGCGGACTTGTGATTCAGCGGCCCAAAGAGGTAGAGACTATAGCTGGCTGTGTGCGTGGTTTTTCCTATTGGAACCCACAGTGGTTAGAGGGCGACAACCTTTTAAACGCGGAAACGGGGATCAATGTTCCAGTGGCAATCAGCTCCCGCTTTTCCGAGCAGGACAATATTACTCATATAAAAGTTGCCCTGCCTAAAGTGGATATAGAACTGCAATACGATGCCGCCGGTGAGTGGTTGTCCCTGCAGACCGAACTCTTAATAGGCGGCACACTGCGTTATCAGCGAGTCTTGTAGACTAAAAAATAGTGGCAAAAAAAGAGAGACTGAGATGAAAATATTTAGACTAGTGGCCGCGGCAATCACAATAACCTTGCTCACCGCCTGCAGTAGTCAGCCGCCCATGGCGACAGTGGACAAGGTCGATCTGCAGCGCTTTATGGGTGACTGGTATGTGATTGCCAATATCCCAACCTTTCTTGAACAAGGCGCCCACAATCCAGTGGAATCCTATGCGCTGAATGCCGACGGTACCATTGCCACCACATTTACGTTTAACGCCGACTCATTTGAGGGTGAAAAAAAGATCTATCATCCCAAGGGTTTTATTCGCAACACTGAGAGCAATGCGGAGTGGGGCATGCAGTTTATCTGGCCGATCAAGGCTGACTACCGCATTGTCTATTTGGATGACGATTACCAATACACAGTGATCGGCCGCAATAGTCGCGACTATGTGTGGATTATGGCGCGCAACGCGCAGATCCCGGATCAGATCTATGGGGAGTTGCGCGACTTTGTGATCGACTTGGGTTATGACCCGGAGTTGCTGCAAAAAGCGCCTCATCAGCTGCCT
>JAFMBU010000068.1 GCA_017858295.1 Porticoccaceae bacterium
CTCGCTGCGCATCTTGGCGATAACCTCAGCATAGTCATCAGCGCCATATATTGCCGAGCCGGCGACAAAGGTGTCAGCACCTGCCGCAGCGATCTCGCGAATATTGTTTACGGTTACGCCGCCATCGATTTCCAAGCGGATATCGTGGCCGCTGCTGTCGATCAGCTGGCGCGCCTCGGCTAGCTTATCCAAGGTGGCAGGAATAAATTTCTGGCCACCAAAGCCTGGGTTAACGGACATCAGCAATAGCATATCCATGCGGTCCATCACCCAGCGGACTGTTTCCAAGCTTGTCGCTGGATTTAGTACCAGACCTGCTTTACAGCCGAGATCGCGAATCAGCTGCAGAGAGCGATCAACGTGGCTCGATGCCTCGGGATGAAAGGTAATGTAGGTTGCACCAACATCAGCAAACATGCGGATCAGATCATCCACCGGCTGCACCATCAGATGCACATCTATGGGCGCGGTAACGCCATGATCCCGCAGCGCTTTACAGACCATGGGGCCAATCGTCAGATTGGGCACATAGTGGTTGTCCATAACGTCAAAGTGGACAATATCTGCGCCGGCTTCAAGAACGGCATCAACCTCTTCGCCCAGGCGGGCAAAATTGGCAGAAAGGATGGATGGGGCAATCAAAAAATCAGTCATATAACACCAGAAGTCAATTCAGGCGTAACTATGCGTGACTTCGTTATGGGGTGCAAATACTTTGCCGGTGAAAGAGGCTTGAGCTTCAAGAAAAGCCTAAAAGAAAAAACCAGCTGCTCCCAACTGGTCTTTTCTCGGCTGGCAACTTATTGCGGATTAGTTGCGCTGTTGCTTATGCTTCTCTTTCATTTTCTCGCGGCGCTCCTGCTTGGCCGCACGGGCTTCTTCTCTAGTGAGAGAGCCATCACCGTCGCTATCCATTTTCGAGAAACGCTCGCGGCGCTTATCAGCCATTCTCTCTAGAGCTTGTTCATGCTCCTCGGCAGAGACCGCACCATCGCCGTCTTGATCAGCCTGCTTAAACATGTCTTTATGGTGACGAGCCTTGCCATCATGATCACTTCGGTGATCATCAGCTAAAACTCCCAGGGAAAACACCATCAGCAAGGTAAAAATCGTAAAATTACGCATAGACCATCCTCTTAATTAACTTAATAGAGTCTGCTTTAACGCCAGTGTCTACCCATTGGTTGACACTCAAGAGTAGGCGTAGTCTTTAAACTGATCGCGCAAGTCTTTCTTGCTTATCTTGCCGGTTGCTGTGTGAGGAATCTCTTCGACAAAAACACAGTCTTCAGGTGTCCACCACTTGGCGATCTTGCCCTCGAGAGAAGCCAGTATGGCGTCTTTATCAGGGGTAGATCCCTCTACAGGGATAACAATCAGCAGCGGCCGCTCAGTCCACTTGGGATGCGAGACGCCAATAACTGCCGCTTCTTGAACATCTGGGTGTGCCATAGCGGCATTCTCAACATCTATAGAGCTGATCCATTCGCCACCGGATTTGATCACGTCTTTGATGCGATCAGTAATGGTCACGTAGCCCTCCTCGTCTATGGCCGCCATATCACCAGTATTGAACCAACCGTCTTCGTCTACTGCGGGTTTATCATCAAGGCGATAGTAGCCACTGCAGACCCAGGGGCCTTTCACTAGCAAAACACCGGAGGCAACGCCATCCCAGGGTAGCTCGTTGTTGTCGCCATCGACAATTTTCATTTCGACACCAAAGACCACGCGACCGGCGCGAACACGCCAGGTGTCTTGTTCATCCTGAGTACCGTCCTTCATCCACTCCTGAGGTCGATTATAGGATCCCAGAGGGCTCATTTCAGTCATACCCCAGCCCATGTGTACCATAACTCCGTGCTTTTCCATTTCCTGCATCAGCGACAGTGGGCAGGCAGAGCCACCAGAGACTACAGACTTAAGCGTCTCTATGGTTTTTCCTGTGCTATTGAGGTATCCCACCAAGGCCAGCCAAACCGTTGGCACACCGAGGGAATAGTTCACTTTTTCTGAATTGATCAGGTTGGTCAGTGTTTCACCGTCGGCCATTTTCGGGCCTGGGAACACAAGCTTGGCGCCAACCATTGGACCGTTGTAGGCGGTTCCCCAAGCGTTAACATGGAACATCGGCACTATGGGCATCACCACATCTTTCTGGGCGAGGTTCATCACGTCTGGTGTTGAGCCAACGATGGAGTGTAAAACCGTACTGCGGTGGCTGTAGAGAACGCCCTTGGGATTACCTGTGGTACCAGATGTGTAACACATCGAGCTAGCACTGTTCTCTTCCAAATCTGGCCAGTCAAAGCTATCTGACTCTCCTTCAATAAAGGTCTCGTAGCAGTGAGCATTTTTAAGGCTGGTATTCGGCATATTTGCCGCATCGGTCATGATCACAAAGCCTCTAACCGAGGAAAGGCTATCTTGAAGCTGTTCCAAGAGAGGAACAAACATAGGGTCGGTGAAAACAAACTGATCTTCAGCATGATTGATAATAAAGTCGATCTGCTCAGGGAAAAGACGCGGATTAACTGTATGACAAACCTGCCCTGAACAAGAGATTGCGTAATAGAGCTCAAAGTGGCGATAGTCATTCCAAGCCAGAGTAGCAATTCTGTCTCCTGCCTCAAAACCCACCTTCTGCAAAGCATTGGCCATCTGGCGCACACGGCGGAAGGCATCTTTATAGGTATATCTGTGCAGCGGATTGTCGCCAGTGACTGAAACAATCTCGCTCTTACCGTTAATTAGATCAGCGTGCTTCATTATTGACGTTATGGTCAACTGGGAGTCCATCATTAAGCCGTTCATGCTCTGTTCCTCAAGGTGTCTTTCTTATTATAGTTTTAATGGTTGTTAGCATTCTAAGGTCTAAGACTAACATTGAGGCAGGCTGCTTAATACTACTAATCTGTGGACGGTAGGTCACCTGCTCTGTGAGGATACAGAACAGGATTTTTGGCGATACAGTGAATTACTGATTGTGGGGGATACTGCGCAGGTGGGTTTCAATCTCTTCGAAATCCGGCAAGTCCAAATGCTGGCCATCGAGGTCAAAGCTTAAACTGATGCAGGTGGCGATTTCGACCTCGTCCTGAGCGCTTAGCGCACTGTCTTCCTCAACTCTAATAGTATGTGGGAATCCCTTGCAGATAATCGCGTAGTAGCGATGCTCGTGCCCTTCTACCAGACTATTCAGCACCACAATCCGCGTACTGCTACCGAAATCTACGCAGGGCTTGTTCTGCTGCAGTGCAGCAAAATCAATTAGTGGGATTGTTAGATTGCGCCATTTAATCCAGCCACACATCCACTGGGGCTTTTCCTCGTCGGCAATCAGCTCCTGATTGAGAATAATCTCGGCGATGGCGGGCATAGGAACCAATAGATTTGATTGCCCAGTATTGATCGACAGGCAGTCGACCTGAGCAATAGGATTTTTTTGATCTAGAAAAAACAAACTCATTGGCTACAAGCCTCCATTTGAACAACATTTCTATTTAATCTTTTTGCCAGCTCTGTAACAGTCCCAATAAAATCGGTTTTGCACCTCTGGATCACTGCTTCAGGCATGGCCGGTACGGTACAGGCAGTCGGCTCCTGAACCCAGACCTGCCCGCCATACTGCTTGATCGACTGACATCCTCTAGCGCCATCATCGCCCATACCGGTAAATATAATGGCTCCGCAATCGCGCCTATATAACAGCGCCAGGCGGTTGGCTAACTGGTCGATAGAGGGTGCGTAGTGGCCCGGCCATGAGGATGCAAAGCGCAATATCCAACCCTGTCGACTCACTCGGGTTTCAAACTCTGGGGATATTACCGTCACTGTAGCGGGTTTTATAAACTCTCCAGTCGAAGGCACTCTTGCTGGCCAGCCTGTATGGGTTTCTATCATCTTCAATAGAACTCCAGTCTGCTGCACCCCTATGTGTTGAGCATAGACGAAAGCCAGGTCATCCCGCGGAGGAATTTGACTTAGAAACTGACGTATCGCCTGCAGGCCTCCGGTAGAAGCTCCCAGCAACCAGACTTTTTTCGTCTTGCCATTCGCTTTTCCTTCGGCTTTTGACTGGTGCATAGGTTGCTTCTAGGTTTGGGTAGAAAGCAGCTCGTCCAATGTCTCTAACAAGTGCTCCTCTTGATAGGGCTTACCCATATAGTGATCGACACCCAGCTCTATAGCCCGGTTTCGATGCTTATCACCGGTTCGCGAGGTGATCATAATAATTGGGATATTGCGTAACTCATCGCTGGCACGAACCCGAGTAGCCACCTCAAAACCATCCATTCGCGGCATCTCAATATCCAGCAGGATTACGGCTGGGATCTCGTCTTGCATTGTCTTTAAGGCTTCAATACCGTCTTTCGCGGTCAGTACTCTATAGCCTTGGCGTCGCAAAATACGGCTGGTAACTTTTCGTACCGTAACCGAATCATCCACCACCAATATACTGGTTGAAACCTCATTGTTTGAGCGCGAATCATGCTCAAGACCTCTCTCATCGCCCTGGCCAATACGCGGTAGGTCGACAATGGAAACTCGCGCCAATTCATTGAGATCAATAATCACGACCACCTGACCATCACTCAAAATGGTCGCGCCGCCCAATCCTGGAACACTGGAAAACTGAGACCCAATGGTCTTCACAACAATCTCTTTGGTGCCAATAATTTCATCGACCTGGACGGCAAAGCGTCGGTTATCGGAATGAAACAGCACCAGGGCAGCATCCTCATCGAGACTGTCTGGGCGCTTTACTATCTCCGGGTTGAGTAAAGTTCCCAGATAACAGAGTTCATAGTCGACACCGGCATAGTTAATCACACTGCCATTGGTCATAGCTTCTTCCACCGCACTGCGGGGCATAAAGTGGACGCCATCAATTGAGTTGAGAGACAAACCGTAATGATCGCCAGTGACATTAATCATCAATGCGCGGTTAACCGATAAGGTAAAGGGCAGCACTATGGTGAACTGAGTACCAAACCCCGCCGAGGTTTCGATATCCACTCGACCACCGCATTGGCGCACTTCACTGTTGACCACATCGAGCCCGACACCACGGCCAGATATCTGGCTCACTGAGTCGGATGTGGTAAAGCCGGGATGAAAAATAAACTGAGCAATTTCATAGGCTGATAGCGCCGCATCCTCAACTATCAAATCTTTCTCCAGAGCGCGGCGACGAATCTTTTCCACATCCAAACCGCGACCATCATCAGCCAGATGGATAACTATATCGCCGCCCTGTCGGTAAGTGGTGATAACAATACTGCCACTGGCCGGCTTGCCCGCTTTTAAGCGCTCGGCTTCATTTTCTATACCATGATCCACGGAGTTGCGAATCATATGTTCCAGGGGTGCAACCATTCGATCGAGAACAGATCTGTCCATCTCTCCCTGAATATTGTCCATGCGCAATTCGACCTTTTTGCCCAGCTCTATGCCCACCTGCCGAACAATACGGCGCAGTCGCGGAACAATTCTGGCGAAGGGCACCATGCGAGTTTTCATTAAGCCTTCTTGCAGATCAGTATTGATTCGTGATTGATGTAAAAGTAGCGTTTCCGTGCCAATTAATTTTTCGTTCAATGTCTCTTTGAGATCATGTAAATCCGATGCGGACTCCATCAACGAACCGGTCAACTGCTGTAAGTGGGAGTAGCGATCCATCTCTAATGGATCAAAATTATCCGCCTCACCGGAAGCTTCAATCTGCTCACGACGGTAATCAATCTGCGCTTCGGTTTCAGTACCAAGACGTCGGACCTGCCCCTGAAGACGCTCCACTGTGGCATCCATTTCATCGAGAAACTGAGTGAACTCACTGAGCTGCTCTTCAACTCGGCCGCGGAAAATAATATTTTCGCCAGACAGATTAACCAGTGTATCCAGCACCTCGGCGCCAATTCGAACAACCTCTTTGATTTCCCCTTGAATAGTATTTTGGTCAAGTGCAGGCTTGCTTTTGGCGCCGGAGGAACTCGGCGGTGTCTGCATGGTGTGCCCGGACTTGCCCGCCTCCGGGATAGCCAGAGATTTCATAAAGTCAGCGGCAGAGTCGAAACTATCCTGATTGTTACTCTCGGCCTGATCACCAGCAGCGGTATTTTTATCCGTCAGATCGCTTTGCTCAAAATCGACCAGCTGTTGACGCAGCTCATTGATATCGCCACCCCGGGCCATCTGCCGAACAATATCGTAGATGCTGACCAGCATTTCCTGCTGAGAAATAATCCTCTTAAAAAAGCGCTTGTTATAATCTTTAGTCTCGTCAATCAGGGACTCAATGGCATGGGCTCGATCTCCCAGCCCATTGAATCCCGCCATGCGCGCGCCGCCTTTTAAGGTATGCAAATCACGCTTAAGTCTGTCAGCCAGCTCAATCTCTTTGGGACTGGATCGCCAGGCCATTACTAACTCTTCAATATGGCTGACAATATCATCCGCTTCTTCCACAAAGACGCCAACAATTTCATTGTCTAGCTCTATATCGACCAATGGTAATGACCTAGGGGCAGCGGCGGCAGGCGATATTATTGGTGCATCTGTGTCTGCATTGTCGACGTTCTTATCGCTGCCATCTAAATCCATCAATGGTTCGTCAATATTTTCTTCCGGCAGTATTAGCTCAGACTTATCCGCTACTAATGGCTGATTGTCCTCTGACTGCTCGTTAACTGGAGGCATCTCTGGAGGTTCTTCCTCGGTACTTGGCGCCAGGGCTTGATCTTCAGAGATCTTAACTAGCTCGGCCTTTTCTGCTAACTGGGCAGTAAGCTGTTCTTGTATATCCTCTAGGCGCTTTTTATCCCTATCGGATATTGAGCTTAAATCCTGATCCGCTGCGAGCATATCAAAGAGATTCAGTAGATCTTCATGGCTCGCTTTTAATCTATCTATAACAGCCTGATTAGGTACAGAACCTATTTCCAGAAGTAGGCTATAAATCGGCGCCATCAGTCCAGAAAGCTCTAAAATAGGTGCTATATCCGCATCCACAAGCTGTTCCTGGATGGCTTTTAAATCGGCCTGCAGCTCATTGAAAATGACTCTCGGGGGTGCGGTTTGATGCTGAAGATAATCGTACAGTGCAGGATAATTTTGTAACGCCAAAAGACCTTCCGCCATAAGCCGTTTGACTGCGGCAAAGTCCTTGCCGTCACTATCGTTGTTCGCACCACGCAATAGATGACCGACGGCTTTTTCACGCAACTCTGACAGCCGCGCACGGAACAGCGACAGTCCTGACAGTTCGATTAATTCGCCGCCTGACATGCGCGCAAGAATGGCGCGGAAAAAGCCTGCCGCATCTTCAACTAAGTGAACTATGTCTTCATCGAGACAAATCTGGTGGTGATGCAACTCTTTAATAAACTCTTCAAGGGGCGCAACCAGCTCACTCAGCTCTGAGAAGTCGGCCATTTCTGCAGTCCCTTTTAAGGTGTGCAGGGCTCGCTGAAGTGCTAGAGAGGGAGCCCTATAAAGTGGCGCTGAACTGCGGGTTTGCAAGACAAAATCATCAATCGCTTTTAAATGGCCCTGAGCTTCATTGACGAACATCTCCAAGAGTATCGCTTCGTGCTCTTCTTCATCACCAAGCTCTTGAGCCTCTATTTGGTCGTCAATTGAATCCTGCTGCCGATCAACCTCTGACTCGCCTTTAAGTTCTAACGCCTCGGTCTCAGTAATATCAGCACTACTTAGCTCACTTAAATCATTCAGCGTTGCATTTGGGTCTTCGAGCTCTTCAACAGAAAAACCGTCAATTTCAAATGGCTCAACTACCGCTTTTTCTTGTTCCGGCTCAACCTCAGAAATGACCTCCAAACTGAATAATTCGGCCGCTCGTGGGCTCATAGTTTCATCATTGGCCAGACATCGCGCCGCCTCAACAATAGCGGCAATGCGATTTTCTGGGTCGTCATCTGGCTGATTGGCAGCAAAGGTGAGAATCATTCCTGTAATTGATTCCACCGCCATATCTGACAGATCAACCATCATCTCAGTACACTTTAAACGCCCGTTGGTGACGCCATTCAACAGCTCTTCAATGGACCAGGCTAGGTCTCCGATCGCCATGGCGCCAACCATGCGTCCACTTCCTTTTAGAGTATGGAAGGAACGCCGGGCAGTCGCGACAAACTCCTCGTTTTGAGGCTGGTTTTTCCACTGGGGTGATAAGGCAGTTAACGTTTCGAGAACCTCATCCGCCTCTTCGACAAAGATTTCGATTATTTCTGGATCAACAATATATTCATC
>JAFMBU010000069.1 GCA_017858295.1 Porticoccaceae bacterium
GAGAAGCAATTGGCTCTTACCGAGGGCAGCGAGTTTATTCGCGTCAAGGGCATTATCCGCCCGGCGGATATCCAACCCGATAACACAGTGTTGTCGCGACGTATTGCCAATGCACAAATTTCTTACCGTGGTACAGGTGATCTAGCCAATGCGTCAAAGCCGGGCTGGGGCACAGGACTTATATTTAAATTCTGGCCGTTCTAAGCGGTTGCAGGAGATAGCTTTATGTTGGACAGCACTATGTTAAACAGCACCTTGTTAAAACTAAAATGGTTGATTCTGTTGAGTGCACTGATCACCAGCGCTGTCAGTGCCGACCGTATCAAAGATCTGACCGATGTCGCCGGCGTGCGCTCTAACCAGCTGGTGGGTTTTGGTCTGGTTGTGGGTTTGCAGGGTACTGGCGACGGCAAAGATCTGCCCCTCTCAGCCCAGAGCCTTAAAACGTTGCTGTCGGGTTTGGGTGTCAGTGTCGACGGCCCAGTAAGTGACTTCGATCTAGGTGATGCCATGGCGTCACTGGCCTCGCAGAATGCCCAGAAAGAAATGAAATTAGAAAACGTGGCTGCGGTAATGGTGACGGCGGATATGCCAGCCTTCGCCAAGCCGGGTCAGCGTATTGATATCAATGTCTCCGCCATCGGCGTCGCTGAAAGCCTGCGCGGCGGCAACCTGGTGATGACCCAATTGCGCGGTGTTGACGGCAATACCTATGCCCTGGCTCAGGGTGCCATGACCGTCACCGGGATCTCGGCAGATGCTGCCGGCACCAGCGTGACTATTGGTGTGCCGACCTCTGGTCGTATTCCCAACGGCGCCACGGTTGAGCGCCTTGTAGAAACGCCTTTTGATAGCTCTGAATATATTGTGCTGAACATAAAAGACAATGACTTTTCCACCTCTAATGCCATCACCCAAGTGATTAATGAGACCTTTGGTGCCGGCGTTGCCAGTGCCTTGGATGGGGTTTCCATCGCGGTCATGGCACCTGCAGATTCCTCTCAGCGGGTGGCCTTTATGAGCATGATTGAGAACCTTGATGTCACTCCGGGCGAGCCACCTGCACGAGTAGTGATTAACTCACGCACCGGCACTGCAGTGATCAATCGCAATGTGCGCGTCAATGCGGTTGCGGTGACTCACGGCACCATCTCGGTACGTATCTCGGCGACCAATGAAATCAGTCAACCCAATGCCTTTGGTGACGGCGTAACCGCTGGCGTGACTAACGCCAATGTGGACGTGGAAGAGCCAAACAATAAAATGTTTTTATTCCAGCCCGGTGTCGATCTGCGAGAAATCGTCGATGCGGTTAACCAGGTTGGCGCTACACCTTCATCGCTGATTGCGATTCTAGAAGCGCTAAAAAGCTCCGGCAGTTTGCGCGCTGAACTGGTGGTGATCTAAATGGCCGATATTAGCCTCTCAGCTAAAAGTCATCTGGATTTTGCCGGCCTTGGAAACCTCAAGGCTCGTGCCAAACGGGACGACGCCGGTGCCGCCGAGGAAGTGGGCCAGCAGTTCGAGGCGATGTTTATCCAGATGATGTTTAAGTCTATGCGCGAAGCCAATGCGCCGATGAAAAGCGACCTAATGGGCTCTTCTAGTCAGGACACCTTTGAGCAGATGTATCACGAAGAGCTGTCTCAGGTGATGGCCCAAAATGGGGCCTTCGGAATGGGCAAGTGGATTAGCGAGCAAGTTAAAGGCGCGTCACCGTCTAAGGCGATCGAAGCCTATGAACAGATGCCGGCTGCGGGTATGGCAATACAAAAGGCACCAGCGAAGCCAATCAATATTGAGCGTGGTGATGGTGCAAGCGCCTTGCCGCTGAATGGCCGGCGCTGAGTTCGCGTCAGCAGTGATTGACAACAGATAAGCACTTAATAACAAGCACTAAGTAGATTTACGGAGGGGACTATGGCAGATATTCTATCGATCGGAGCAGGCGCTACTCAGTTGTATCGTCAGGCCCTTTCAACCGTCGGTAATAACCTTGCCAATCTCAACACAGAAGGTTATTCACGGCAGATTTCTGAGACCTCGGAGAATGTGCCGAGCCAGCAGGGTACTGTATTTGTCGGTTCCGGTGCGCGTCTAGATAATATCAAACGCGCCTATGATGAGTTTGCGGAATCAAGCCTGCGCAACAGTGGCAGCAAGCTGGCCACTCAGCAACCGTTGATCGACTACGCTAACCGGGTAGTCGATGTAATGGCTTCCGAGGCCTCTGGTCTCTCCAGCGCCATGGACAAGTTTTTTGCTACTGCTAGTGCCCTCAGTGCCGACCCGGCTTCGATTAACCTGCGCAGCGACTTTCTTCGTGACGCCGATGGCATGAGTGCGCGTTTTCGCGAACTTTCAGGGCAATTGGACGCTGTCGAATTAGAGACCCGCGAGGGTGTCGACAAACAGATTGGCATACTCAATAGCCTCACCGACAAACTCGCGTTTGTTAATCGCCAGTTAGGCAAAAAAATCACCTTAGACACGCAGCCGCCGATGTTGCTCGATCAGCGTGATCAGTTGCTGCGTGATATGTCCGCAGTGACCAAAATTCATGTCACCGAGTCCACCTCTGGTCAAGTGCAAGTGCGCTTAGGCAGCAGCGCTGGCAGCTTAATCGCCGATAGCAAAACCGCCTATGATCTGGGTGCAGTTTTTAATGAAAGCGATCCCGGGCGCGTGGATTTGATTATTGAGCCCTACGGTGATCGGAGAGTAGCCAGCGCAGTGAGCAGTGGCGAACTCGGCGGATTATTGAGCTTTCGCACCCAGACCCTGGCACCCGCCATGGACAGCTTTGACTTTCTGGCACAAACCCTAGTTGCCGAAATCAATCAGGTTCACAGCTCCGGCCTCGATGGTCGCGGCAATCCAGGTACTGATCTTTTTGCCATAGACCCGATTTTTGATATTACTGCCGCCGTTGGTAACAGTCCGATTAACTTCCAGGCCGAGGTTACTGATCCCGAGGCATTCGACTATGCGCCGTTTCGCGCCACCTGGGTCAGCGAACAGAATAGCTGGCGTATCGAAGATCTTAACAGCGGTGCGTTTGTCCAAGCCAAAGCGGGGCACAGTAGTTTTGACTACGCTGGACTCAGTTTATCGGTCGATGCCATGCCTCGAGACGGCGAAAGTTTTGTCATTAGTCCTCTGGCTCGTCCAGCCAGTGGCATCCGTATGATTCAAACTGATCCCTTGGCTGTGGCCACTGGCGATACCATGCGCGTGATGAGTGGCCTGAGTAATTTGGGTACGGCAACCGTAAGTCTGGATCAAGCTCCGGTATTACAGGACGCTGGCTTTGCCGCTGGAAAGATGCTCACTAGCCTGGGCAACAACCCCAGTGCCGCCGCTGGCGAAGTTGTCATGGCGAGCTACCTCGCACCAGCCTATGTGATTCCCCAGGGCAGCACTCAGGCTTCACTGATGATGCAAGTGCCCTACGACAGTGACCTCAGTTTTCAAGTGATGACGGCTGATGCCGTCCATGTGCTTGGCAACAGCCTTGATGATGCCTCTCGAGCGACTATGCTCGCAGGAGACCAAGGTTTTAACCCGAACAGTAATTACACTGATAGCTACCTCAATAAAACTGGCTCTGATGCTTACCTTGAGATGCCTCTCACCTATGGTTTTTTGACCACTGAAGTTGAACGCAAAGACTGGCAGGTTAGCACAGCAGGGATTACCGATAGCTACACCACCACCACTATTGCCGCTTCCGCAACATCAGATAAGGTTCGACTGCAGAGCAATGCCTCTTCAGTTTCAATTGATCTGATCAGCGCCGACGCCCTCGTTTTAAATGGCATTTCACTGAGCAGCTTGTCACTGGACACCGGCGAGACCAGTTCGGCGGCAAGTATGGCCAGTTGGCTGAACAGCGCATCGGCGTCCACCGGCGTAACGGCCAAGGCGAGCAACAGCATTGAAGTTGAAGCCAGCAGTATCGACTTTACTCAGCAGCTGACAATCAATGGCGTGACCATTGGTGATGGCACGTTGCTGACATCCGCCACAGAATTGGCTGCTGCCATCAATAGCGCGGCGGCTAGCACTAAGGTAATTGCACAGGTGGCTGCAGGTGACCGCTTACAGCTGACCAATGCGGCAGGTGATGAAGGCGCGACTATTACTCTGGGTAACCCAGACAGCTTGTCCAGTACTAATGCGTTGGGTAAGCCAAACAAGATATACAGCGGAAAGCTGGAAATGCAGGGTGCTGAAGAAATTCGCTTTACCTTCGGTGCGACGGGGGTGCCTGCGGACTTAGCCGTACTGGGCCTGCGTACCGGAATCTATGTCGACGGCCCGGTAACTGAAGACCTTGCAGTATTTGTAACAGGCAGTGGCAGCGCCTCGGTGGCTGCTGGATTTGGCTCTTCAGACAGCACTGCGGCGAGCAAAAGCCTGCAGCAGCCGTTTACCATCAACTTTTTATCTGCAACTGAATACACTATTAGCGATGACGCCACCGGCACCGTAGTGGCGAACAGGCGCTATGGCCTTGGTGAGGATATTGTCCACAACGGCATGGTCGTGGCGATTGATGGTAATCCGCTGGCTGGTGATAGCTTTGCCGTCGACAGCAACAAAGACGGCATTGGCGACAACGGCAACATGCTGCGTCTTGCTGCCCTGCAAGACAAGCAAGTAATGGATGATGGCCGCACCTTTAGTGAAGCTTACATTACCTTAGTTGGCACCGTGGGCAACAAGGCCGCTCTGGCAATGATGTCAAAAGATGCCATACAGGTTGTCTACGACCAGGCTGTTGCCTCAAAAGATCAGATTTCCGGCGTCAGCCTTGATCAGGAAGCGGCCGAGCTGATTCGTTTTCAGCAGGCCTATCAAGCCTCGGCACAAATTATTCAGGTAGCCTCGAAGCTATTTGATTCTATATTAACCATTCGTTAAGGAATTGACTGATGAAGGTCTCGACTAGCCAGATATTTGAGCGCGCAACAACCCAGATGTCCAAGCAGCAGGCAAAAGTCGCTGATATGCAGACTCAGCTGGCGACTGGCAAACAGATTGTTCGCCCCAGTGATAACCCTGAGCAGGGCGCATTAATTCAGCGTCTGAGTACCGCGCTCAATCGTCAAGACGTATACGCCGGCAATCTTGAGACAGTTAACAATCGCCTGAATGCTGAGGAATCAGCATTGATGAGCTCTGAAAATATTATGCAGCGCATGCGCGAGCTGGCGGTGCAGGCCAACAATGGAGGTCTTTCGGCACCACTGCGCACTATTATCGCAGTCGAGGTGAGTGCTCTGCGGAACGAGCTTGTCGCTATGGCAAACAGCCAAGATCTCTCTGGCAATTATGTGTTTTCTGGAGCCATGACCCAAACCCAACCCTTCGCCGAGAATGCTGCAGGAGAGATCAGTTATCAAGGAGATCAGACTCGCACCATGGTGGATGTGTCCGATCAGCGTCAACTGCTGCTCAACCGCCCGGGCAATGAGGTGTTTGCAAGTGTTCTCCGTCAGAGTGATGAAGGGGCCGAGCGGGTTGGCTTTTTCGCTGTGATCGACGATTTTACTGCGGCCCTCAAGAGTGACAATCCTGCGCAGCTACAGACTAGCCTCAAGGAAATTAGCGAATTAACTGAAAGTGTTGGACTGGCTATTGCCGATGTGGGTAGTCGCATGAATATCGTTGAGTCTCAGGTCGACAGCTTGGCAGATGCTAAGTTGAGATACCAAGAGCTGCTTTCTGGCGCCGAAGATTTAGATTACGCCAGCGCGATTACGCAGCTGACAGCTGAAATTATGTCTTTGGAAGCGGGGCAGAGCAGCTTTGCCAAGATCTCTCAATTAAGCCTGTTTGATTATATCCGCTAGATATATCTGGCATTACCTGAGCCGACAATAAGTAACCTGATTAGAGATTCAAGATGGCTGAAACAACTGCAACCACGACCACTGCAACCACCAGTACGTCGACGCAAATATTAACTGCCCTAGAAGCCGGGTCGGGTATCGACGTTGTGGCATTAGCTAGAAATCTTACCGATGTTACTAAACTGCCTCAGACTCAAGCTATAGAGGCCAAAATAAAAGCTAGCGATGCATCAGTTTCTGGTTATGCGCTGATTGCTCAAGAAATGAGTTCGCTAAAGAGCGCGATTGAGACACTTAATGATGCCGACGAGTTGGCGGTCAGTTCTGGTTCCTCTTCGGCTGCTGGGAAAGTGGGTTTTACCGCTATTGCGGGTAATGCTGTCTCAGGTTCCTATGACGTAATCGTCAGCCAGTTAGCCCAGAGCCAGCGCACGATCTCTGACCAATTCAGCCTAAGCACAACCGTACTGAATGCCACAGCCTTTGATATCTCTCTGTCTCTCGGGGCTACGGTGCCTGGCACCTATAACGAGACTCTGTCTGAGCCTGACCTGCGTGCTGCGGTGGCCAACGGCGCAAGCATTACCGCAACCGATGGCGCTGGCAATAGCATTAGTGTCAGCCAAAGTGAAATTAATGCCGCTGGAAGCACTTCTACCGGTGCTGAAACCCTGGCCGGTTATGCCGCGGCACTGCAAGCAAAAGCGGCGTCATCTGCCGCTTTTCAGTTTAGTGCAGCAGTCAATGGCACTAGTGGCGTTACCTTTAGTCAAAAGACGGCCGGCACCGGCTCCCTCTCCAGCGCTCAAGGCGCGGTGACTGCAGGAGTCAGTGCACTCAGCGCCGTGAGCGGTGTGACCGCTAAATATAATGTAACCGCCAGTGCCTCAGCCACAACAACTCTAGTGGTCGGTGATGGCAAAAATACCGTGACTGTTGGCAGTGCGGCCTATACCAGTATCGCAGAGCAAGTAGCGGCGATTAAGGCTGGCTCAGGGTACGAAAATTTATTATTTACTGTCGAGGCGAATGCCGCCGGCAATGGCTTTGAATTTAGTTATAAAACAACTGGTGCGATTTCTACTGCGCCGACTATGACAAGCTCTGGGGGCAGTCACACGGTGAGTTCTACTCGCACTGGTGTGACCGCAATCAATAGCCCAACAGTCACTTCAATTAACGTTTCTACTGCAACCCCAGCAGGTGTCGTCAGTGCTATTAATGCCGCTAATACCGGCGTGACTGCGGCGCTGGTGGATACCGGAACTCAGGGGTCCAATTACCGCATTATGCTCACTGGTGCCATAGGTGGTCAGGGCGTTTTTAGTCTTTCATCCAACCCCGATCTCGGATTTGGCGACAGCGGAAATACCCTTCGAAGCGCCGAAGATGCCGTTCTCAGTGTCAATGGGTTGGCGTTGACTCGGGAAAGTAATGAAATATCTGATGTAATTTCTGGGGCGACATTTGTGTTGTCTGAAGCCAGTGCTACGGCGGTGCGATTAAACGTCACCAATGATCAGTCGACCTTAAAAGCTAATCTGCAGGGGGTGGTCACCGCCTATAATAAATTTAATCGATTATTGGCTGACTTAACCAGTTCAGTTGCCAATGAAGACCTCAGTTACAGCGGAGATTTGGCGCGTGAGCAGAGTGCAGTGCGCTATATAAAGCAGCAAGTATTCGACAAACTTATGGCTGAGTCCTCGACCAAGAGCGGTTCGATCTCCGCCCTGAGAGATGTGGGTATTAGTGTTGATAAAACCGGTAATCTGACATTGACTGCGGCCACCTTTGATGCGGCGATTGCCAATAGCTATGACGATGTGGCCACCATGTTGTCGGCGGGCACTAGCAACCAAAGCCTCTATGATACAAAAGCTAAAGGTTTGGCGCAGGATGTCGCGACCTTAATCGATGGGCTGAATAGCAGCACTGGAATTATCGCCACTCGAAAAGACAATGCCGAAGATTACAGCGATGACTATGCTGCCGATCTGCTGGTTTTGGAGGCGCGAATGGAGAAAGTGTATCAGCGTTATTTAACCCAGTTTGCCGCCATGGATTCGATGTTGGAAAAGATGGATGGCACCAAGAACTACCTTACTGGGCAGCTGGAGTCACTGGCGAATATGTACAATTCTGATTAACCTTTTCCCCTGCGTGAACAGTTCATTATATACCTGCATCTTGCAGGTATTTTTTTGCCTAGGGATTTACTCTGGTCGAGGGGTGCGATTTATCGAGTACAAAAAAACCCGGCAAGTAGCCGGGTTTTTTTGGTGCTATTACTGGGCAAGCTGCCCGGTAACTGTGTGACACTTTTACTTAAGCAGGGCCAGTACTGACTGAGACTGCTGATTGGCCTGGGCCAACATCGCTGTGCCAGCTTGCT
>JAFMBU010000070.1 GCA_017858295.1 Porticoccaceae bacterium
AGCCATGTGGGTGCGCTGACCGGTGAGGGCAGGCTGACTAGATCTGAGAGTTGCTCGAAGCGTTGAACGGCGCTGAGCTGAGTATTGGCGGTGAGGCTGGCCCAGAGATCGGGCATTGAGTCGCTGGCTACTATGCCGTCGGCGAGATCTGCTGCAAGGGCGTCGCTGCCGATTAACATCTGGCCGGTAAGGGCGAGGTATTCCCCTAGATGACCCGGCGTGCGGCTGAGAAAGAAACCGCCACCCACATCCGGGAATAGGCCGATATTGGTTTCAGGCATGGCCATTTTGGTACGTTCGCTAACGATGCGCAGATCGGCGCCCTGGGCCAGGCCCATGCCACCGCCCATAATCACGCCATCCATAAAGGCGGCGTAGGGTTTGGGGTAGCTGTAGAGCAGGTTGTTAAGGCTGTATTCCTCGGTAAAAAAGTCTTCCAACGCTGGGTCCTTGGCAATGGCGGCGTCGTGAAAAAAGCGGATATCACCGCCGGCACAGAAAGCGCCAAATACGCCGCGTTTGTTGCTGCCGCGGATGGCGACGACTTCAACGCTGGGATCATCGCGCCAGTCTGTGAACACTTTGGTCAGGTCGATAACCATCTGCAGCGACAGGGCATTTAGAGCTTCGGGGCGGTTTAGGGTGATAAGGCCGACGCCAGCAATGATTTCGCTTTGAATTTGGCTCAAGTGGAAATTCTCCTTCTGATGTTAATAACAGCAGCAAAAAACAAAGCCGCCCAATAGTGACCTATTGAGCGGCTAGATATAATTTAGCAGCGGCTAGTTTAAACGCTTGGGAAATCCGCAGCTAGCTCTGTTTTTACATTGGCAGCAGAGGGGCTGATTGCAGCTTTTTCAGGTTGGCACTGCCGGTTAAAAACATTGCCCAGCGCAGTTGTTCGCGAAGGATTTCAATTCTTTCAATCACCGCCTCGGTGGATTCTAGAGCGGGCTGTAAGAAGGGTTGCGCCATGGCGCTCATATTGGCACCGAGACGCAGACTGCGGGCAATGTCCAGCCCGTTGCGCAGGCCGCCGGAGGCGATTAAGCCCAGTTGGCTGGACTGGCTCCGTACACGTGGAATCAGCTGCGCGGTGTTCATACCCCAGTCGACAAAGGGCGCGGCGATTTGCTGTTCGCGGGTTTGTTCGATGCGGGCACTTTCGATGCTGGCCCAG
The DNA here is from genome assembly GCA_017858295.1 of Porticoccaceae bacterium. Taxonomy (GTDB): domain Bacteria; phylum Pseudomonadota; class Gammaproteobacteria; order Pseudomonadales; family Porticoccaceae; genus HTCC2207. The sequence continues at coordinate 1,181 of JAFMBU010000070.1, forward strand.
CTGGTGCCGCCGCGGCCAGCGATTTCGATCCAGCTGACGCCCACATCGATTAGGCGCTGGGCAGAGCTAGGGCCTATACCTGAACCCACTTCTTTGACAATTACTGGCACGCTTAGGGTGGCGCAACATTCTTCGATGGCGTCGAGCACGCCGCGCCAGTCGCGATCGCCGTTGGGTTGCACCAGTTCTTGCAGTGGATTGAGATGAATAATCATGGCGTTGGCTTCGACACTGTCCACGGCGCGCTGTGCTAATTCGACCCCATGTTGCTGCAATTGGGTGCCGCCAAGATTGCCCAGCAGAATCGCCTTGGGCGCCCAGCGGCGGACATCCTGGGCAAGGCCTTCCTGCAGCGCAGCGCGCTGTGAACCCAGTGCCATGGGAATCTGTGCTTGCTCAGCGGCTTCCGCAAGATGACGATTGATGGTTTCGCCGTGTTCACAGCCACCGGTCATGGCGCCAATAATCAGTGGCGCAGAGCAGTATTGATCCAGAAATACCCTGGAGCAGTCCACGTCACTGACCCGTAGTTCTGGCACCGCGCTGTGTTCGAATTGAATACGATCAAAACCGGCCGATGTTGCAGCTTGGTGTTCGGCTTGCAGTGCCAAATTAATATGGTCGGCTTTGCGCTGGCTAATGTCCGTCATGTTATTGCTCTTCTGCTTGTTGGCCGTGAATAAAATCAACTAGCACCATATGGGGCACTGTAAGTGCGGCCAGGCCGATAAAGGTCAGCTGTAAAAGCGCCGGTGTTATGGCTGTTACGGATGTGGGGGCACTGTTGGTCTGGAATACCAGATAAACCCCTGCGGCTGCATAGGCCAGTAGGCTATAGGCCACAGCCTCAGAGGCGCTGTGTCGACGCTGATCTGGGGCAATACTGCGCCAGATACGCTGCATATGACTGCGGCTGTGCCAGAGGCAAAAATACAGGGCAAAACTCACCAGGGGTGGCAGCAGATAGGCTAATACAATCAGTACAGCCAAACTGAATAGTGATTTGCGCCAGCGCGGTTGATAGATGCTGTAGATCAGATAGGCAAAGAGACTGGCAGCCCAGGGTAATCGCAGCTGATCAATCTGATTGAGCAGCCAGAGGCTATTCTCGGCCCCCACCAATACTGCAAACAACGGCTCTACATCCGCGCTTTGCAAAACCGGTATGCCGATCACCACTAGGCCGCCATGGGCAATCAGGGGAAGCCAGGCGTCTCTTGATGAGGGCGAGCTTATATGACGAATATCGCTGCTGCCAAAGTGCAGTGCTGAGATGCCCAAGAAAAATATCAGGCTGGGCAGCGGGTAGAGCCACCAGAGGCCAGCGACACTGGCTGCCAGAAGTAAATAAATAATATGAAAGAGCACCCATGGCAGCATGCCGCTGGGCCAGCCGACCCGTCTTGCCACTGCGCCATCGAGTCCCCCGTGGGGCACGCCGATTAGCAGGATCGCCGCTATCGCCATCAGGGATGCATTGGATAATAGGGCTAAGTCAGGCACTTTTATGTTGCCTCAGAAACCATTTTAAAATCTGTTTCGCGGTTTGTTTTACTGATTCTTTTAAAAAAGGACCTTTAGGCATGGCGGCTATCACTCGCAGCCAATCGTTGGCCGTGGCCTGGCCAAGCATAAAGCGGGCAAATTGGTCGCCATTGAGCGCTTGAGCCATGCGCATATACAGTGACACGGCGAGCTCTGGTCGGCTGAGCAAAACACCATTAAATATTTTATCCATGACCGTGAGCCGACTGGATATAGGTGTTGGAACCGCCATATTACCCTGAGCAATTCCCGCTGCCAGCTGGCTTATCTGCTGTTGAATATGCTGAAAGGCATAGCCCGATGAGCGCCGTACAGCACCACTGGCGGCGCCTATCGAAGCGATGGAGGCCATGCCATCGGACACTGGAGATGCAGAGTCGGCAATCAACGTATCCATGGGAATCACCCCGGTTTCTTCGCAGATAACCTCGGCGACTTCAATGTTATTGTCTCGCAGCCACCGCTCAATGGCATCGCGATACCAGGTTTGGGGTTGAAGCTCAGCGGAAATTAAGGTCGATTCAATCAACATATGATGATCAGAAAAGGGCAGCGCATAGATAAAGTGCAGCCCTCGTGATTGGTCGACACGAAAGTCCATCAAAGTGGCCATGTCTGGATCGTCGATTGGCTCTTTGGTGTGGATATGCCAGCCGAGAAAATGCTGGCGTAAACCATCCTCAGCGATTTTAGGCGGGCGACTGTCATAGACCGTTTTGGCGCTGTAGCGGCCTTTTTCAGTCTCAATAATGGTTTTATGCTGTTGTGAGTGCAGAGCCTTAACTGAGTCTTCAATTAGGCTTACAGGATCGCGCAACTGTGCCGCACGATCGATTAGATAATCTGCTGAACTAAGACTTAGGTAGCTGTATTGATTGCTACTGTGGACCACTCGGCTTGTGTTATCGATCAGCTGCCAGCGGCGCCAGCGACCTTTTACTGAATGAGATAGTTGCTCAGTTTGTTGCTCCAGAGCCCAGAGTCCCCAGCTGCAGTCGCGCTGTTGCGTGGTCTGAGGTTCAATCACCACCGTGCTCGGCGGATTATCCTGAGCGGCAAGCTGTGCTGCTAGACTGAGCCCAGCATTGCCGCCGCCAATAATAGCGATATCAAATTCAGTCGACACCGGCTAGCCCCTTTAAATCTCTGTGCAGAGTAGCCTCATGTTGAGGTACTTTTTTCAGCGCCATCCCCGATATCAGGTCACCCAGACTAGTGATACTCAGGCGCGCTTTGGTGATCTTATTCACCACGGTGCGACCACGCCACCACTGCAGTCCACCGCGCTTGAGCTGACGGCCAATCTGACCGTAGACCCGCAGTGCCACAATAATTGAGAATCTGCTGCGCCAGGGTAACAGATGAATGCCAACCAGAGCGCTGGCGTAGTAGCGATCGGCTAACTCTAATAGCCGATTGATCGCCGCAGCCACCGGCAAGTGGCAGTCGTTAGCGGCGTTGGCAATAGTTTCTGGGCTAAGTGGGGCATCAAACCAGTTGGCAGGCAGATAGCGGCGATCCATCTTGGCATCTTCGAGCACATCCCGGGCAATATTGGTCAGTTGCATGGCAACCCCCAGATCAATGGCAAATGCGTCGGCGCGGGCATGTTGACAGTTGAGCACTCGGCACATCATTAGCCCAACTGTGCCAGCCACGGCATGGCAGTAACGCAGCAGCTCTGCTTCTGTTTCCAGTGCGGTGGGGTGTTGGTCTCGGAGCATGCCGTCGAGCAATTCTCCAGCTGCCTTGAGGGGGATATTGGCTTCCCTGGCTAGAACAATAAACGCCTCCAGCTCGGGAATGGTTGCCACAGCAGAATGTTGAGGGTCGCTTAGTCCGGCGCGAATATCTTCCAGAGAGTCGAGTCGGTGGGGTAGGTCGCCATCGGCTAGATCATCGACAAAGCGGCAGAATTGATAGAGACGTGCGGCGCGATCGGCTAACTCGGAGCCAAGGAACAGGCTGGCCCAATAGAATGATTTACCATTTCGAGCGAGAACCTGCTTGGCCTGGGAGTTTTCCATGGATTATCCGCCGGAACCTACCTCGACCCCGGTCAGTAACTCTTCAACCACTTTGGCCGAGCTGACTACGCCCGGCAGTCCAGCGCCCGGGTGAGTGCCGGCACCGACAAAGTAAAGGTTAGAGATGGCGCGGTCGCGATTGTGAAAACGAAACCAGGCGGACTGAGTAAGGCGCGGTTCGATGGAAAATCCGGCACCGTGCATAGAGCGATAGTCCTTGGCGAAATCTTCTGGAGTCATCCAAAACACTTCTTCGATCACCGAGGACAGGTCTGGCAAGATGGTTTCTTCCAGCGATTGCACAATGCGGTCGCGCAATTTCGGCCCTTCGGTTTCCCAGTTCACATCGCCGAGTAGATTGGGTACTGGGCAGAGCACATAAAACGATTCACAGCCCTCAGGGGCAAAACTGGTATCTGTGGCCGTGGGTCTGTGAACATAGAGGGAATAATCTTCGCTCATGGTTTTGTGATCAAAGATCTCAGTGAGCAATTCTTTAAACCGCGGTCCCATCCAAATGCTGTGGTGGGCGACATCGGGGTAGAGTTTGCGGGTGCCGAAATAGAGCACATAGAGGCCCATGGAATACTGTTTTTTGATGGTTGGCATACTGAAGGTTTTTTTCGCCGGCAGCAGATGCTTGTAACAGGTCTCGGGATCGCCGCCAAACACCACTAGATCCGCGTCTAAGGTTTCCCCTGAGTTCAGTCGCACACCGGTGGCACGTTTGCCGTCGAGAATAATCTCATCAACATCTGCCCCCATTTGTAGCTCGATGCCCTGACGCTCCATCAGCTTGCCCAATTCTTCCACCAGCTTGCCGGTGCCGCCCATGCAAAAGAACACACCCCAGCGCCGCTCGAGATAGTGGATCAGTGTGTAAATCGCGGTGGTTTTGAAGGGATTGCCGCCCACTAATAGGGGGTGAATCGAAAACGCCTGACGAATCAGTGGATGCTTGAGGTGACTGTTGACCATCTGCGACACACTGCGATAGCACTTCAACATCAGCAGTGCCGGAATCTGTTTGACCATATCCCAGACTCGGGTGAAGGGGCGGTGCACCAGCTCTTTAAAACCCACATCATAAACCCGCTTGGATTTCTCCAGCAGCTTTAGATAGCCATCGGCATCGTCAGGATTAAAGCGGCGGATTTCGGTAAGAGTATCTTCAATGGAGGCGCGATAATCGAACTGGCTGCCATCGGCAAAGTGAAAGCGGTAAAAGGGATCTAGGGGCACAAACTGCAGATGATCTTCGAGTTTTTCATCGAACAACTCAAACAGCTCATCAAACAAAAAAGGTGCGGTAATAACCGTGGGGCCCGCGTCGTGGCGATAGCCGCCGCGCTCAAACACCTGGGCGCGACCACCGAGGCTTTGCAGCCGTTCTAATAAAGTAACTTGGTAGCCGAGTTTACGTAATCTGAGTGCTGTGGCTATTCCGGCAAATCCTGCTCCGATGACTACTGCTCTTTGAGCGTCCTGCTGTGCGGTTTGTGTCAAGCGATCTGCCCTTGGTGTTTGATAATGTTAGTGTTGGTGGTCATTTTTTTAACCGAGGCAACGAGCCCGGCGGTAACAGATTGCAGCTGTGGCGGTACAGATAAAACCAGTAACTCCGCTTGCAGCAACCAGTAATCAACCGATTGGTTGGCCTGCAAAATCACATCACTAGAGGCTATGCGCTTCTGCCAGTGACTCAGTTTACTCAGGTCATCAGACTGATACCAGAGATTGAAGTCATCGGCACTTGGACCCTGTTGAGCGAAAAGGCTAACCACTAAATTGGGTTTGCGGCCGTCGAGGTCACTGGAACGGCGGCTTGAAGGAATAATATCGTCTATATCGTTGCGCCCCTGATAGGCTAGGCCACAAAATCCGACGAGTTTCTCAAGGCATTGCAGTTCTGTATTGAGCTTTTCGTTGTGTTCCGCATTTAGGCCTGCAGCAATTGCAGCGCCCTTGATTGGAGCAATTAAGAGCGGCGCGGTTTTGCCTTTGGCAATGCGCTGCCAGTCTTCTATGTCAGCGCATTCACGCTGGGTAATATCTGAAATCTGGCCACTGCACGTCTCCTGCATCGCCTGAGCTAACAGGGTCACCAGTTTGCCTCCCTGAAGGGAGTTTCTGGCGCCGAGCTCGAAGGCTTTAGCCACCATCCAATCGCCGAGACAGAGTGCCATATCAGCGCCGAAATGCTGATGGATACTCTCCTGCCCGCGTCTGTGGGTACTGGCGTCGCTGATATCGTCGTGTATCAGTGAGGCATTGTGCAGCAGCTCGCAAGCGGCAGCCCAATGTAGATTGTCTTGTGGATTTAGACCTAGTGATAGACCACTGGTCAGCGCAAGTTGCGCACGGAATGACTTGCCTGGATTTTGAAAGTGGTAGCGAGCGGCTGGTGCAAGAGTGCTCTGGGCATCTGGCATCTCACGCTTATAGAGAAGCTCTAGCTCTGCTAAACCCTTTAATCCGACGGTATTCGCTGTCGATGTTTTATTGAACTGTGCTGGGGACATTGTCAGTACCCTTATAATTTTTATATGCAGTTACTTATGTTGTAACCTAATTGTTTTAACTGTTCTATTTGATCTTGACTCTCGGCTCTTGGCTGTCGTGAGTCTGTGTGGCAGAGAGAGAAAGAGCCAGCAGTGCTGGCCCTTTCACTTTTACCACTGTCTCAGATTACTCTGAATCAGCTACTGCTGCTGCCCAGATAACTACACCGAAGGCAATCTTGTTCCAGAAGTCAGCTACGTTATAAATAACGTTCAGCATAACTGGATCATTGGCTTCCATGAAGTAGCCGAAGAAGTAACCCAATGGGTAGATTGACCAACCGACAGTGACCAACAGAGTCATAGTCTTATAGGCTTTTTGGACGTTAGCATTGGCTAGACCAGCATTGATCTGGCTTGCTTCACCTTTGAAGATTTCCCAGATGATGTAGAACCAAGCTGCCATTGATGGGATAAACGCCATCTTCGCATCCATCCAACCAGCTTCACCAGCATAGCCGAAGCCAAGCATAGCGATTGAACCGATCAGTAAGCGCCAGAAAACACCGGCTGGTACTTTAGTCACGGCAGATAGAATCAAGTAAAACTCGATCATCAGCAATGGCACAGTGAGTAACCAATCGATATAGCGGAATACAGTTGGAGAAGTGCCAGTTGATACCCAGACATCGCGCATATAGAAATAGTGCACTGCAGCGATCAGAGTAACCAAACCAGATACTGTCAGAGAAGTCTTCCACTTGCCCGCGACACGATCGCGCTCAA
>JAFMBU010000071.1 GCA_017858295.1 Porticoccaceae bacterium
AGGGACTATTGTGGAAGGCGATATCGGTAATCCCGAGACCATTGCTGAGTTGCTCGACCAGTGCGATGTCATTATTCACACTGCTGCGCTGGTCTCCAATGCGCTCAGTGATGCCGATATGTGGCGGGTCAATGTCGAGGCTACGGCGAAGCTAATTGCCGCGGCTGAGAAACATAATGTTCGCCGTTTTGTGCAACTCTCCTCCGTGGTTGCCTACGGTAATTCTGCTGCCGGTGAGCTCAATGAAGATCATCCGGTACATGCTGACGGCGGCAGCTACGTGCTGACCAAACTCGCCTCCGAGCACGCGGTGTTGGCAGCTCACGCCAAGGGTAATATAGAGCTCGTGATAATACGCCCTGGAGATGTCTACGGTCCCGGCAGTCGGCCCTGGTTGATCCTGCCCTTGGAAGCCATTCACAAAAGCCAGTTTATGCTCCCCGAAAAAGGCGAAGGATTTTTCCGCCCCATCTATATAGATGATCTGATCCGCGGCATTGCGCTGGCAGTCACCAGCCCTGAAGCCAATGGCGAGATATTTAATCTCTCATGCCAGGGTTATATGAGCTGCAGAGAATTTTTTAGTCACCATTACAGCTGGCTCAATAAAAAAGGTCCCATGCTAGTATCCACTCGACTGGCACTGATAGCCGCCGCGGTGGCCACTAAGCTTGCCGACCTCACCGGCGGTGTGAATGAAGCATCCACTGCCACTGTGGTTCAGCTATCCACCAAGAGCTGGTTCAGCATAGAAAAGGCCCAGCGGATTCTCGGCTGGGCACCTGAAGTCTCGTTTGACGAGGGAATAGAACGCTCTAAACAGTGGGCCACAGAGCAGGGACTGTTAAACAAATAATCAGTCTTCTGAATTGCCTGCATGTTCTGTGCGGTAAGATCCGGCGGTCTCGCCGGTCCACTGCTTAAAACTGCGGTAGAAGGAACGGGCCTCAGCATAGCCTAGTTCATAGGCAATATTATCTAAGGTCAGCTCCGTGTTTTTCAGAAAATACACGGCCAGTTCATAGCGCAACTCATTGAGCACATCTTTGTAGTGGGTGCCCTCTTCGCTTAACTTGCGCTGCAGAGTACGACTGCTGATACCGAGCTTTTCGGCGATCATCTCACTGGAAGGCGGTTGCTGATTAATCATCAGGCGCAGAATATTTTTCACCTGATCAGTGGTGCGCTGACTTTGATCTAGCCCAGCCAGTAATTTGGTGGCGTGGGCCAAGAGCATTTCCAGTAGCTCTGCGTTGGCCTGGGGCAATACCTCATCAAGTAAGTTCTCGCGAACACGCACACCACTGGAAGGCTGATCGAAGAGCACCTCACAGTTAAAAATTGCCTGATACTCTGCTAGCAACGCTGGATCTTCAGGTGCCGAATGCTCAAACCAGATGCTGTCCCAGTGATCAAAGTTGAGAAACTGGCGTGCATAACAGACCCAGGAACCTATCACATTTTCCACCTCGTGACGCTTCACCAGGGGATCGGCAAACAGACATTGCCAGCGCTGCAGAACAACACCGTTGGTGGTCTCAAACGAGGTCACACCCATATCGCCAACGATTTTTTCATAGATCGGAATTTTCGCCTGAACCATCCGCAGGGTGGAACAGTTCATGGAGATATAACCGAGCACGCTGAAGGAGGCGGGCTCAACAAAGCGCGCTGCGTGCAAACCAAAACAGGGATCTTTACTCGCCGGAATCAACAGCGCCAGTAGCCGCTCCATACAAGCATTGGGCAGATGACGATTGTTGTCTTCGAGCATCTTGGGATCTATTCCAGCCTGGACTAGCAGCGGCTGAACATCAATACGGCAGGCTTCGGCAGCGTTTAAATACTGCTTAATCGCAGGTGCCGATGCCAATCCATTACTGACGGCTTGATTCATTTTTTGCCCCCTAGATACGCAGCTGACCGAAATCGTCACACCGCTGTCGTCACCTGACAGTGACCAATTTTAACGCCAGACTATCATATGCAACAGTGATTCGTCTGAATAAAAAAACTCTAAAAATAAGGTATTTACTATGCGTCTATGGAATGGCTGGGGAAATGAAAACAGCGACTTGCTGATGGAACTCAATAGTGGACTGCGCAATTTGCTGCAGGCACTAGTGGGACCCGCCACTCCCTTAGCCGAAGCAACATTGGAACAGGTTATGGCTAAGGTGCCAACCTCCAGAGCCCCAGCCCACCCCCTGATCAGTACAGATCCAGAGACCCGCGTGCGCCATGCCCGCGGTCAGAGCCTGCCGGATTGGCTGGCTATGCACAGTGGTGATGTGGACTGTTTTCCCGACGCGGTGGCGCTTCCTGAGAATAGCCAGCAGGTGCGGGAATTACTCTGCTATGCCAGAGACAATGGTCTAGATGTGATTCCCTATGGCGGCGGCACTTCAGTGGTTGGCCATATCAATCCAGCAGCCAGCCCGCGCCCGATACTGACCATTGATATGGGTGCTATGAACAAGCTGATTCATTTCGATCAAGAGAGTCAATTGGCCACCTTTGGTGCCGGCACAGCAGGCCCTGAGTTGGAAGCCCAGCTGCAAAAAAAGGGCTACACCCTGGGCCATTTCCCGCAGTCTTGGGAGCTCTCAACCGTAGGTGGTTGGGTGGCCAGTCGCTCTAGCGGGCAGCAGTCTCTGCACTATGGTCGTATTGAAAATATGTTTGCTGGCGGCTCTATCGAAACCCTTGCAGGTACTCTTGAGATACCCACTATTCCCGCCTCTTCCGCTGGCCCAGATATTCGCGAAATGATTCTCGGCTCTGAAGGGCGCATGGGCATTATTACCGAGGTAGTAGTCAGAGTAACCAAATTGCCTGAAGAAGAATCTTTTCAGGTGGTGTTCTTTCCCTCTTGGGACATTGGTCTGCAGGCTGCCAGAGAATTGATCCAACAGCGCATTGCCCTGTCTATGGTGCGCCTGAGCAATCCACTGGAAACCACTAGCCTGCTCTATATGGGCGCCGGTGATAACAGCAGCGGCGTGGTCGCCCTGGAAACTGCTCTGGCCGAAAAAGGCATTGGTGCCGGCAAAGTCATGATGACCTTTGGTGTCACCGGCTCTGCCCGCCACTGTGAGATAGCCAAACAGATGGCTCTGGATCACTGCACCAGCCTTGGTGGTTTGGCGGATCAGGTTGGCTTGGGCGATAACTGGGCCCACGGGCGCTTTCGCGCCCCCTATCTGCGGGATCCGCTGGGCAGTGCTGGCTATGCGGTGGACACTATGGAAACTGCGGTTGACTGGTCAAAGTTACCTCAGGCGGTGGAGAATATTGAATCGGCGATCCGCAATGGCTTGGCCGATGAAGGGGAGCAGGTCCATGCCTACACTCACCTCAGCCATGTCTATGGTCAGGGTTCGAGCATCTATACCACCTATCTATTTCGCCTTGGCGATAGCTACCAGCAGGCCATGGAACGCTGGCACAAACTCAAGGCTGCCGGTGCCAATCAAATCGTTGCCAGTGGCGGCACTATTAGTCACCAGCATGGCGTCGGCCGAGATCATCGCGACTATTTGGTAGCAGAGAAAGGCGACCTGGGTTTGGCGGCAATCAATTCTCTGTGCCAACTGTTTGATCCAGAGAGTCAGATGAACCCGGGTAAACTCCTACCGGATGAGCTGAACTAATATGTCTTCTGATGTCACTCCCCTGTTCACCCAACGGGATAAGCTTCTCGCCGAGATGCGCAGCGGCGAATCTCTCGACTGGGATATTATAATTATTGGCGGCGGTATTACCGGTGCCGGGATTTTGCGTGAGGCGGTACGCCGCGGTTATCGCGCACTCTTACTTGAGCAGGGAGATTTTTCCTCGGGCACCTCGAGCCGCTCATCCAAAATGATCCACGGGGGCTTGCGCTATCTGGCCGCCGGCGACCTTAAGCTGACCAAAGAGAGCCTTAGCGAGCGCGAACGTCTACTTGCAGAAGCACCGGGGCTCGTAGACAGAATTAGTTTTTACTTTACCCTTAGCAAAGGCCTGTTTCCGGGCCGCTGGGCGATGGCGGTTATTTTAACCCTGTATGATTTTATTGCCGGTATCCGCGACCACCGCTATTACAACAATCGCCGCCTCGGAGAGCGATTTCCCGGTCTGCAACAGGGCCATCTCAATGGTGCCACAGCCTACAGCGACGCCATGGTCGATGACTCAAGGTTGGTGCTGCGGGTATTACAGGAGAGTATTGCCGCCGGCGGCAAGGCCATCAACTACAACAAAGTCAGCAAATTGTTATTGGCAGATGGCCAAGTCCAAGGTGTAGTGCTAGATGACTCCGATAGCAGCGATGCTATTCGCCTGCGCGCCGCTGCGGTAATTAATGCCACAGGTGCCTGGGCTGACCGTCTGCGCAATCAAGTCAATCCAGAACAACGCATCCGCCCACTGCGCGGCAGCCATCTTATTATCCACCGCAACCTGATGCCGGTTACCGATGTTCTGACATCACTGCATCCTGAAGATAAGCGCGGGGTCTATATCTACCCCTGGGAAGGCACCACAGTGATAGGCACTACGGATCTGGACCACAGTGAAGACCTAGATGTTGAAGCCAGTATTAACAACGCCGAAGTGGACTATTTACTGCAGGCGTTTAATGTGCAGTTTCCCAAGCAAGCCATTAGCCGCGCCGATATTATTTCCAGCTGGGCTGGAGTGCGACCAGTTATTGGCTCGGAGAGCGCCAAGGATCCCTCAAAGGAGCGCAGGGATCACGCAGTCTGGTCTGACAACGGCTTAATCACCGTTAGTGGCGGCAAGCTCACTACCTTTAGACTAATTGCTCTGGATGCCTTGAGCGCAGCCCTGCCCCAGTTGCCTGACGCACAGCCCTTCACCAATGAGCGAGTGTTTACCACCCCCGATCTAACCCCTAGTGAGCTAGTTACCGAGGATCCGCAATGGGCCCAGCGCCTGTTGGGGCGCTACGGAATTCAAGCCAAAGCAATGCTCCACAGCGCACCAGTTGAAGAGCGTCAGCGCATTGCCGGCACCGACTTTTGTCTGGCCGAATGTCGCTGGGCGGCCCGCCATGAGGGCGTTGTTCATCTCGATGATCTGCTATTGCGACGCACAAGATTGGGCATGGTCATGGCTCAGGGGGCTATGGAATTACTCCCTGCGCTGGAAGCCATCTGCACCGCTGAACTGGGCTGGGATCAAGACCACTGGCGTCTCGAAGTTAAACGCTACATGAGTATCTGGAAGCGTTTTTACAGTCTCCCTGAAGACAACGATCGCCCCTAAAAACAATAACAATAGAGCCCGATTGCCATGGAACCAGTGACGCACAAACAAGAGTATTTGCTCTCTATAGATAATGGCACTCAGAGTGTTCGCGCCATGGTCTTTGACCGAGATGGCCGACTGGTGGCCAAAAGTAAAGTCGAGATCGAGCCCTATTTTTCCACCGAGCCAGGCTGGGCTGAACAGCATGCAGACTATTTTTGGCAAGCTCTCTGCCAGGCCTGCCATCAACTCTGGGATCAACTGGAGATTCCCCGCGAATCGATCAAGGCCCTATCCGTCACCACCCAGCGGGCTACAGTCGTACCCATGGGCGCCGATGGGCAACCACTGCGCGCCGCTATTAGTTGGCTCGATCAACGGCAGATTCACAGCCAGCCCGAACTGGGGGCACTGGAGTCCCTGTTAATGCGCGCCGTAGGTGCCAAGACGGCGGTGGATACCTTCCACACTCAAGCCGAGGCCAATTGGATTGCCGAGCATGAACCAGAACTTTGGCAGCAAGTGGATAAACTGCTGCTGCTCTCTGGCTATCACAACTACAAACTCACCGGTGATTACAGAGATTCTGTTGCCAGCCAGGTGGGTTTCGTACCCTTCGATTTTAAACAGCTGCAGTGGGCTGAGGCCAAAGACTGGAAATGGCGGGCGATTCCCGCCATTAAGCGGGAAATGCTTCCAGAGCTGGTTGAAGCCGGCGCTATTCTCGGCCATATCAGCAGTGCAGCTGCAGCGGAGACCGGTATTCCTCAGGGACTGCCACTTATCGCCTGTGGTTCAGATAAAGCCTGCGAAGTATTGGGTACCGGCTGCCTCGATAGCAACACTGGCAGCCTTAGCTATGGCACCACTGCTACGTTCAATATCACCAGCGACAAGTATCTTGAAGCGATCCCCTTTCACCCCGCCTATCCCGGAGTGATTCCCGGCAGTTTTAATATTGAGATGATGGTGCCGCGAGGCTATTGGATGGTGAGCTGGTTTAAACAGCAGTTTGGACTTGAGGAACAGTCCGCCGCTGAGCAACAGGGGGTAACCGTGGAATCTCTGTTCGATGATTTATTACAGCAGGTCCCCGCTGGTTCTGCGGGACTGACACTTCAGCCCTACTGGGGCGCAGGGGCAGACAATGAAGGTCCAGAAGCCAAAGGTGCCATTATTGGCTTTGGCGATGTCCACACTAGAGCACACCTCTATCGCGCGATTATCGAGGGACTGACCTATGCCCTGCGTGCCGGCAAAGAGCGCGTGGAGCAGCGCAGCGGTCAACCCATCACCAAGCTTTTGGTCTCCGGTGGCGGTTCCCAGAGCGACCAGATTATGCAGATTACTGCGGATATATTTGGTATGCCGGTGCAGCGACCCCACACCTACGAGACTTCAGCATTGGGTGCCGCTATGGCAGCCGCAGTGGGCTCTGGGATCTACCCGGATTTTGCCAGTGCAGCGAGCAAAATGACTCACCGCGGAGAGCGTTTTGAGCCTATAGCGGCCAATCAGAAAATCTACAACCAGCTCTATACTCAGGTCTATCGCAAAATGTATAAGAGCCTTAAGCCCAGCTACGAGGCGATCCGGAAAATTACCGGTTACCCTCTCTAAGCAGTAACAATCTGCTGCAAGGCGTTTTCAAGTTCGCTGTATTGGAATCTGTAGTCGCTGGCCAGCAGCTTGTTGGGCAGTACATATTGCCCCTGCAATAGAAGCTCCTCACCCATCTCGCCGAATAACAGTTTCACCATAAATCCTGGCATCGGCAACACTGCGGGTCGATTTAGGGCTGCACCTAGGCTGGCGCTAAACTGCGCGTTGGAGACTGGATTGGGCGCGGTTGCATTAACCGGTCCGGAAATCTGTGGGTTGTTAATGCAGTGTAAAATCGCCCCGACCATATCCTCAATATGAATCCAGGACATTCCCTGCTCGCCACTGCCGATTGGGCCACCCAGGGCCATCTTAAAGGGCGCAAGCATGCGCGCCAGAGCACCCTCTTCACCCAAGACAATGCCGGTTCGCAAATAGCACACGCGACTGCCAAGGGTTTCAAAACGTGCCGCACTCTGCTCCCAGGTTTTGCACAGCTGGTGGGAAAAGCCATCCACAGCGCTGGACTGTTCATTCACCGGCTGCTGGCCAGGACCATAATAGCCAATGGCCGATCCGCTGATCACCACGCTGGGTTTGCGCCTGTGCTTTTGATTTCGTTCGGCAAAAAATTCATAGAGTCTGTCGGTAAGATTAATCCGACTGTCATAAAAACGCTGCTTGCGACGCTGAGTCCAGCGCCCTGCTGCCAGAGGCTCACCGGCCAGGTTAACGATCACCTCTGGCACATAGTCCGCTTCCAGTTCGCTGAGCCCCTGAATCAATCGCACCGACGTCGGCAGTCGCGCTGCAGCTGCCTCGGGATTGCGTGTCAGCACAGAGAGTTGATGACCCAGCTGTTGCGCCTGACGGCAAAAGTGTCGACCAATAAAGCCACTGCCACCGGTGATTAAAATTGAGCTCATAGATAAAAGACCATTGTTAATGACGCTTGTATAGGGGGTTAACCAAGCAATACGCACAGCTATTGAGGCCAGCCTACAAAATCCCACTGGCGGCCGCAATCTTTCCTTTGCCCAGAGCGCGTTGAGTTGCTAAAATCCTGTTCCTTGTTGATCTGGCTACATCCAGCTAGGTCTAAATAACCAGTCAATTTTAACCACCCCCAAGGCATAACTATGAGTCTTGCTAATAAAGTATTAGCCTCTAACAACGATCTTC
>JAFMBU010000072.1 GCA_017858295.1 Porticoccaceae bacterium
TTTTTACGAGTCTTTTTTTAAGTCTAGCTATGCGTCTGGCGCCAGAGCTTCATCGATAAATTGTTTTTGTTCTTCCAAATGCGTAGACATATAGCCACAGGCCGGAGCCGCCGAGCTGATACGACCTACATACCGCAGATGGAGCATTGGATCTATGCCCTGCAATACATGACGCATATGGTGCTGACTGCTGTACCAGGCGCCCTGATTCATCGGTTCTTCCTGACACCAGATAACATCCTTAAGCTTGGTGTAAGGCTTTAACGCCTCTTCTAGCTCTATGTCAGGGAATGGATAGAGCTGCTCAATGCGAACCAGGGCAATATTGTCGATGCCGCGCGCTATGCGCTCTTCCAAGAGGTGGTAATAGACCTTGCCGGAGCAGAGCACCACGCGAGTGACCTTGTTCGCCTTCAACTCAGTATCACCGATTACATCGAGGAACTTACCACCAGCCAGGTCTTCCAGAGAAGAAGTTGCCAGCTTGTGCCGCAGAATCCACTTGGGACTCATAATAACCAGCGGGCGACGCATGGGGCGAATCGCCTGACGACGCAGCAGATGAAAAATCTGCGCTGGAGTGGTTGGGTTTACCACCTGCATATTGTGCTCAGCACAGAGTTGCAGGAAGCGCTCGAGGCGCGCAGAGGAGTGCTCTGGACCCTGCCCTTCGAAGCCGTGAGGCAACAGCATAGTCAGACCAGAGAGACGGCCCCACTTGTGCTCACCACTGGCGATAAACTGATCGATCACCACCTGAGCACCGTTGGCAAAATCACCAAACTGCGCTTCCCAGATAATTAGACCCTTTGGCGCAGTAGTGGCATAACCGTATTCAAAGGCCAATACCGCTTCTTCAGACAAGACTGAATCATAGATATCGAACTTCGGTTGATCATCGGAAAGATGGGCCAGAGGCAAATAGGCTTCGCCATCTTTCTGGTTAAACACGACAGCGTGACGGTGAGAAAAAGTACCGCGACGCACATCCTGACCGGTAAAGCGGATCGGATAGCCCTCTTCCAACAGCGTACCGTAGGCAAGCAATTCAGCCATACCCCAGTTCAGTGGCAATGCGCCACCGGCCATTTTGCGACGATCATCATAAATTTTGCTGACCTGACGCTGCACCTTTATGCCATCGGGAATATCAATAATTTTGCCGGCGACAGCCTGGAGATCTTTAAGCTTCAGACCTGTATTGGCCGGAGTGCGCCAGTCGTGGCCCAGGTAAGGTTCCCAGTCCACAAATAAGCTGGTATCTGGCTCGCGAACCAGGTTATGCACAACAAACTCACCTTTATCTAATTGCGCGCGATAGTCATTGGACATTTCATTGGCTTGATCTTGAGTGACTACGCCTTCAGCTACCAATTTCTGCGAGTACAGTTCGCGAGTGGTTGAGTGCTTGCGAATCACGTCGTACATCAATGGCTGAGTAGACGACGGCTCATCAGTCTCGTTGTGACCGCGACGGCGGTAACAGACCAGGTCGATCACTACATCTTTGCCAAACTCATAGCGATAATCTGTGGCCAGCATAGCCGCAAACATCACTGCATCTGGGTTGTCGCCATTGACATGGAGAATCGGCGCCTGAACCATCTTGGCGATATCAGTACAGTATTCTGTTGAGCGCGCATCTTCCTGGCGACTAGTAGTAAAGCCAACCTGGTTGTTGATAACAATATGAATCGATCCGCCAGTCTTGTAGGCGCGAGTCTGAGACAGCTGGAAGGTTTCCATCACCACACCCTGACCGGCAAATGCCGCATCACCGTGCATTAGGATAGGCACCACTTTCTCGCCAGTTTTGTCATCGCGACGGTCTTGCCGAGCGCGGCCAGAGCCGATCACAACTGGGCAGGAAATCTCAAGGTGCGACGGGTTAAAGCCCAGCGCCATATGCACTTCACCGCCGGGAGTCATCACATTGGATGAAAAGCCCTGGTGATATTTCACATCACCTGAGGTGTTGACCAGGCGCTTGCCTTCAAATTCTTCAAACAGTTCTGCGGGATTTTTACCGAGAATATTGACCAGCACATTTAGGCGACCGCGATGGGCCATGGCCATGACAATCTCTTTGCCGCCATATTCACCGGCACGACGCACTAGGCAGTCCAGTAGTGGAATTAGGCTTTCACCACCCTCGAGACCAAAACGCTTGGTGCCGGGGTATTTTGAATCAAGGTGTTTTTCCAGGCCTTCAGCAGCGGTCAGGCGGTTGAGTACATCAACTCGCGCCTCGTCACCGTAGGTTGGTTTGGAACGCACACTCTCAAATCGCTGTGCCAGCCACTGCTTTTCGGAAAAAGACGTGATGTGCATATACTCAGCGCCGAGGGAACCGCAGTAAGTCTCTTCCAGAGATTCAACAATTTCACGCAGCGTCGCTTCCTGCTTGCCAAAATACAGAGGACCAGTCTGGAATGTAGTATCCAGATCTGCGTCTGTAAGGCCGTGAAAATGTAGATCCAGATCCGGCACATGCTCGCGAACCATCAACCCCAAGGGATCGAGATTGGCTTTCTGGTGCCCGCGGAAGCGGTAGGAGCTGATTAATTGAACAACCTTGACCTGCTTGCGCTCGTGCTCAAGGTGAATACCACCAGAACCAGGCGCTGGTGTCGGGCGCGCTTGACGGCGACCGAGCAACTCAAAATGTTGGACTATAGTGGCATGGGAAATATCGGGAGCGGTGCTGCCATTGGTGCGTGGCAAAGTATCAAAAAAGCCACTCCACTGCTCCGGAACCGCGTTGCGATCGTGGAGGTAAGTGTCGTAGAGATCTTCTATATAAGCAGCGTTGCCACCAGAAAAGTGAGAGGAGCGAAGAAAGTGCTCCATAGGGCCCTCGGGCATTACTATTATTCCCCTTTCAGGTGGTCGAGTTATTGAAATTTAATGGCCGGTATTCTAAACCTCTAATACAGAAACGGCCAGTAAAAACTGGCCGTTAAAGTAAAGCAAATCACTACCACCCTTCTATTAGGGCGTATTTGGCTCTAAGTCGCTGTTCTAATCAACATATCGCGGATATGACCAATGGCTTTGGTGGGATTTAGCCCTTTTGGACAAACCTGAACACAGTTCATAATGCCGTGGCAGCGAAACACACTGAATGGATCATCGAGATTGGCCAGACGAGCTTCAGTGGCAGTGTCGCGACTGTCCGCCAAAAAGCGATAAGCCTGCAACAGACCAGATGGTCCGATAAACTTATCCGGGTTCCACCAGAACGAGGGACAGGCAGTTGAACAGCAGGCACAGAGAATGCACTCATAGAGCCCATCTAATTTTGCTCGCTCTTCTTGGGACTGCAGACGCTCGATAGCCGGTGCTGGCGTATTGTTAATCATGTAGGGCTGAATCTTTTCATACTGGGCATAAAACTGGCTCATATCGATAACCAGATCGCGGATAACTGGCAGGCCAGGCAGCGGACGAATCACCAGCTTGTTCTTCTTAACAGCATCAGACAGCGGCGTAACACAGGCCAATCCATTTTTACCGGAGATATTCATACCGTCGGAACCACAGACGCCTTCGCGACATGAGCGACGGAAGACCAGAGTGGGATCCTCGATCTTGAGTTTCTCGAGTACGTCCAAAACCATAATATCTTTACCTTGAGTGTCGAACTCAAAGTCTTGCATATAAGGTTCAGAATCAACTTCTGGGTTATAGCGATAAATACTTACATTTAACATAATTCTGTCAGCCCCTATTAATAGGTACGAATTTGAGGTTCAAAAGCTTCGCGTGTTTTCAGGTTGAAATTGACACCGCGCTTGCCCACTCGCTTATCCGAGGGGAAGAACACTGAGTGACACAACCAGTTAACATCGTCGCGCTCTTGGAAGTCTTCGCGGGCGTGAGCACCGCGGCTTTCGGTACGAGCTTCAGCAGTAATCGCTGTAGCCTCAGCCACTTCAAATAAATTTTGCAGCTCAAGCGCTTCGATCCGTGAGGTATTAAAAGCGTTGCTCTTGTCGCCCAAGGCAACATTTTTGATCCGTGGACGCAGCGCCGCCAGCTTGGTAATACCTTCCTGCATAAAGTCACCACGACGGAAGACGCCGAAGTAATTTTGCATAATGGTCTGCAGCTCAGCGCGCAATACAGAGGCATTTTCGCCACCGGTGGAGTCGTTAAGGTGATTCAACCCGGCCATAGCCGCTTCAATATCTGCTTCGCTTGCGTCCTTCAACTCAATACCTTCACGGAGCTGCTGCTCGATAAACATGCCCGATGCGCGACCAAATACCACCAGATCAAGCAGCGAGTTGCCACCCAGACGATTGGCGCCATGAACCGATACACAGGCTGCTTCGCCACAGGCGTAAAAGCCTTCGATTACTTCGTCGTTGCCCTCAGCATCAACTGTCAGTGCCTGACCGTTAACGTTGGTGGGAATGCCACCCATCATATAGTGACAGGTAGGCACCACTGGAATCGGCTCTTTAACCGGATCCGCATGGGCAAAGGTGCGCGACAATTCAAGAATACCCGGCAACTTAGCGTTGAGGGTCTCTTCGCCCAGATGATCGAGCTTGAGGTAGACGTGATCCCCATCTGGACCACAGCCGCGACCTTCAAGTATTTCCAGAACCATGGAGCGTGCAACCACGTCGCGGCCAGCAAGGTCTTTGGCATTGGGTGCGTAACGCTCCATAAAGCGCTCGCCATCCTTATTCACCAGATAGCCACCTTCGCCACGACAGCCTTCGGTTACCAGAGTGCCGGCACCGTGAATACCGGTGGGGTGGAACTGCCACATCTCAATATCCTGAACCGGGAAGCCAGCGCGCAGCGCCATGCCAATTCCGTCGCCAGTACAGATGTGTGCATTAGTAGTAGAGGCATAAATCCGCCCTGCTCCGCCGGTGGCAAATACAGTGGCTTTGGACTTAACGTAAACCGTCTCGCCAGTTTCAATATTAAGCGCCACGACACCCACTACTGCGTTGTCTGAGTTCTTAACTATATCGACGGCAAACCATTCATTTAAAAAGGTTGTCTCATTTTTCAGGTTGCCCTGATACAGCGTGTGCAGCAGAGCGTGACCAGTACGGTCAGCTGCAGCACAGGTACGAGCAGCTTGGCCGCCTTTACCAAAGTCTTTCGACTGGCCGCCAAAGGGACGCTGATAGATGCGCCCTTCCTCGGTTCGAGAGAATGGCAGGCCCATATGCTCAAGTTCGAAAATCGCTTCCGGACCGGTCTGACACATATACTCAATGGCTTCCTGATCACCAATAAAGTCAGCGCCTTTAATGGTGTCATACATATGCCACTGCCACTGATCATTGGGATCATCACTGGCAATTGCACAGGTAATACCACCCTGAGCGGATACAGTGTGCGAGCGCGTTGGAAATACTTTGGTGATTACTGCCGTCTTATATCCAGACTGAGCCAACTGCAGTGCAGCGCGCATTCCAGATCCACCGCCGCCGACAATTACGGCGTCGAAAGTCATTGTTCTAATGTTAGCCATTTACTTAGATTCCCCAGAGAATATCGATAGCCCAGATCACGTATAGCAAGGTAATTGCTATCATGCCCAACTGAAAAATAATACGCAGTGCCGTGGCTTTTGGCCCAATCAATCGCACTGTTATATAGTCGGTTAAAACACACCACATTCCGATCCAGGCATGAGCCGCGATGGAGAGTATGGTCAGCAGACTAAACATACGCATTGGCAGGGAGCTATTTAACGCTGCCCACTGTGTGTAATTAAGGTCTGGAGTCAGCATCAGATAGCCGACAATAAAGATCAGGTATGCGGTCATCACATAGGCTGAGACTCGTGCAATAAGCCAATCGGACAATCCACTGCGACCGAGGCTAGTGACGTTAGTTACCATAAGAAAACCCACCCTGTGACTAATACAATAATGATGGCAGCGACTACCACTGCCACCCAAGCTGTTGCGCGACCGGTTTCAAATGAATCCTCACCAAAACCCAGATCCATAATCAGGTGCCGGATACCGGCAACCGCATGGTAGGCCAGTGCAGCCAAGCTGCCCCAGATAATAAATTGACACAATGGATTGGCGAAAAGCGCTTGCACTTCTACAAAGCCCTGCTCTGAGGACAGACTGCCTTCCAGAAGCCAGAGAAAGATCGCGACGGAGAAAAACAAAATCACACCGGAGACTCGGTGCAAGATCGATACGTAAGAGGTTATTGGAAGCCTAATGGTTCCAAGATCAAGATTAACTGGTCTTTTTTTGTCCACGGCGGGTATTACCTTAAAAGTAGTGATCCGAAAAAACGGCGATGAATTTAAACTGAATTCAAATAACTTAAAGCAACTTGTTACATTGTAGAGTCAAGAAATACTGATCGCTGCAAACAGGCTAACGACCGGTACATTGATGGCGCAGCAGTATAGATACTAGGTGGGCTAAATTCAATCCGCAGCACTGAAACAAAATAGAAAATATTGCACCCCCACTCAGGCGCCGGCAGCTAATCGGCCAGTACATTCTCCAGACCCACTCTATCCCGCGGCAAAACCACCACACAGATCATGACCAGGTATTTTACTGATGAATAGCCGCTATCTGAGAACGCGGATTAAGCTAGTATAAAGGATGATTTAAGACGGCTAGAAGACCCACCAGAGTTGACAATTTGTCGCGAACATCTATAGTTGCCCCTCTAAATTTCTGCCCTAACCATCAAGCTGCACCAGAGGATCCTGCATGAGTAACCGTAAAGCTACCCTAACTATCGAAGGTCAAGCCCCCATTGAGCTACCGATTCTTCAGGGCACACTAGGCCAAGACGTCATAGATATAGGCACTCTGGGCTCGCACAATGTCTTTACCTATGATCCCGGATTCTCAGCAACGGCGGCCTGTCAGTCTGATATTACCTATATTGATGGCAACAAAGGCATTCTGTTGCACCGCGGTTACCCGATTGAGCAACTGGCTGAAAAGTCAGATTATCTAGAGACCTGCTACCTGCTTCTCGAAGGGGCACTGCCCAACGCAGAAGAGAAGGCGGAGTTCGTTAACACCATCAAATACCACACCATGGTAAACCGCTCAGTTGAGCATTTTATCAGTGGATTTCGCTATGACGCGCACCCAATGGCCATGCTTGTAGGTGTAGTTGGTGCAATGTCTTCGTTTTATCATGACTCGCTGGACATTAATAACGAAGAGCACCGCAAGATTTCTGCTCATCGGCTGATTGCCAAGATTCCAACCATTGCCGCAATGTGTCACAAGCACTTTACCGGTCAGCCATTTATCTACCCAGATAACTCTCTGTCCTATTCAGAGAACTTCCTGCATATGATGTTTGGCACCCCTTGCGAGCCCTATGTGGTGCAGCCAGCCATTGCCAAGGCCATGGACCGCATCTTCCTGCTGCACGCAGATCACGAGCAAAATGCCTCGACCTCAACAGTACGTCTGGCTGGCTCCACTGGCGCCAACCCATTCTCCTGTATAGCGGCTGGCATTGCTGCGCTCTGGGGACCTGCACACGGCGGCGCTAACGAAGCTGTTCTGGATATGCTGGAAGAGATTGGTCACGAAGACAATATCGAAGCCTACGTAGCCAAAGCCAAAGACAAGAGCGATCCATTCCGCCTGATGGGCTTTGGACATCGCGTATACAAAAACCACGATCCCCGGGCAACGGTTATGCGTGAGAGCTGCGATGAAGTTCTGGCAGTTCTGGGACTGGAAAACGATCCCCTTTTCCGCCTAGCCAAGAAGCTTGAGAAGATCGCTCTTGAAGATGAATACTTTATCAGCAAGAAGCTTTACCCCAATGTCGATTTCTACTCCGGTATTATTTTGAAGGCGCTGGGCATTCCAGTAGAGATGTTTACCGTTATCTTCGCCACAGGTCGCACAGTTGGCTGGATTTCTCACTGGAACGAGATGATTACTCATCCCTACCGCATCGGCCGTCCTCGGCAGTTGTACACCGGTGCAGAT
>JAFMBU010000073.1 GCA_017858295.1 Porticoccaceae bacterium
CAGAACCGTTGCGCGCGCCTTGAAATAAAGTGATCTGGCGTTCGTCACCGCTCTCCAACAAATCTAGAATCATGGACTCTGGTGATGACAGACCTGAACCTCCGGCAATAAACAGAACGTCTTTAGGGTCTGACTTGCGAACGAAGAATTGTCCATAGGGTCCGGAAAACTCGATTTCATCGCCCACCTTAAGTTCGTTGTGGATATAGCCGGTCGCAGCGCCGTCGGGAATCTCGCGAATATGCAGTTCGATCCGCCCTGGATTGCTAGGAGCGTTGGCTATAGAAAATGCTCGGGTTCCCTCGATACCTGGTAGTTGCAAATTAATGTACTGCCCCGCCTGAAAAGTCATGTCTCGATCTAAGGCGAGAGTTAGCCCTTTGATGGTCGGCGAAAGGGTTTCGATCGCGCTGACAGTTGCGCTGTAATCTGCAACCAGATGACCGGCAAAGTCCGGGTCTACATCAATTTCTGCTTCGATCACTAGGTCCGATTCAGGTATAGCACAGCAAGCAAGAATCTTACCGTCGTCGCGTTCTGTATCTAAAAGTGCGAAAGGTGACGCCTCACCTTGGTCTGCTTCGCCCTCAACAAGCTGGCACTTACAGGTGGCGCAGGTGCCATGTCCGCAGGCGAAAGGAAGCCAGACACCCTGGCGAAGAGCGGCATTGAGGATTGTCTGGCCCTCTTCCACTTCAATAATATCGCCAGTCGGCTCAATGGTGACTTGATAACTCATGATGATTCCTTAGATACCTGCGCCTTTATAGCCAGTTAATTCTGGTGTGACGAGTCTCAGCAAAGACTTGTGACCAATGTCCAACTCAGTTAGAGATTTGCTGTGATCGGGTTGGAATGCGCTGTTGTCGAGTATCCACTGGGCTTTATTCCAGTCAATTTGATTGAACTCTGGGTGCTGCCCAAAAGCCTCGGGCATGACATTGTCGAGTAACTCCTGAAAGCGCATCTCTGGCGGCAGCGGAAATGCCCGAGAGGAGCAAAACATTTGATGTTTATCCCAGCCTAAATAGACCAATTGGGCGCCGCCAAATTTCTCAAGCGAGTCTTTAAATTCACCGTGATAGTCATCACGTAATGCTCTTATTGTCATAAAATATACTCAAATATCTGGGGCGCCTAATCGACACCCCGGTTTAATTAATGATTAAGCCACGCCTTTCCATTCCTTCCAGCGTTCTGCGTCTGGTGAGCCTTCAAATTCTAAATTGGCAACACCATCATCTAAGTGGTAGTACTCCATGACTTTGTCTAGTCCACCACCACCGCAGTTTCCTTGCAGAATTTGATGGACGGGTAGCCAGGCGTGGACATACTTTTCAGGCTCATTATCAAAGATGCTTTTGCATGGATCTGAACAGAAGTGGAATCGCTCATCGTTGTAAATACTCTCGCGATAACTCACTTGAGTGGGGTCACTCATTTCCGTGAATGCCATGGGTATTTGACAAGTCTGACAAAGTTGGGGGAGTCCAGTGGTATAGAATCGCTCTCCTTTAGCTTCCATTTCTGCAGCCAGCTCCCAGCGCGGTCGGTAGTACTTATCGAACGTGTCAGGATACTTTTCGCTGAGCCAATCCATCTCTTCTGCAGTGGGTGTCCAGGTGTGGAATGCAGCAGCATGAGTGTACTGATAGAAAATCCACCATGCCTGATGACTGAGGTGTTCTTTTTCTTGTTTGATGGTCTCGGTATAGTCGGGCATTTTGATACCGTAGCGCTCCAGGTCTTTAAAAAGAGAACCGCCAGCGTCTTCGAAATAGAGCTCCCAGGCTTCCTGCCAAGACATGACCTTCTGCGGCAGCATATAGTCCATCATCATTGCCACTAATGTCAGCAGACGATAGCCACGCCACAGCCACTTATCTAGCCATTTCTGAACGATTGGCAAGTTATCTTCATGCTGCTCGAGAATGAATTTTATTATCTCAAGCCCAAGTGTCATATGCCGTGCCTCGTCGGATTGAGCAGAGAATCCGAAGGTCACTGTGGCCATATCGCCGTTATATGCGGCGCCAGACATAAATGGAACAAAAAGCAGATTGGTTAGAACATATTCAAATGAGAAACCGATGGCGATCATAAATTCAAATGGGCCGGCGGTGCGTGCGTCTTCAAAAAAAGATTTGGGCACTGACAAGTACCATAGGCGATCGTGCATATGGTTAAACTCATCGAAGCCATCGAAGAATTTGTTGTAGTGGCTCATCGCGTGAATTTGAGTTTGAATATGACGCAACTCATCGATCGACTGCATCTGTGCTGCAACGCGCGCGCCAATGCCACCCATCTGACGACCAGTGAAGGCAAAGCCTAGGTGCGCAGCATGCTCTCCGGGACTGACGCCAGTTAAAAATAGCTTGATGGCATTGACGTAACGGGCATCAGTTACATTAGTCTGGCCGTTGTTTTGGGCAAATGCATCGTAAATGGCGTAGAGCTTCTTCTCTTTTTCAGCCTGGTACTTCCAGTAAGACTCCATGGTTAAACGGAACGGGTCTTCCCATTTATCCCAGTCAGTGATTTTTATGCCCTCAAACTCTTCGTAAGGGAATGCCTCTTTCCGATCTTCATAAGAGAACTCCCAGTCTAGGTCGCGGGTGAGTAATTTATACTTATCTTTCAAATTAAGTTTTTTAGGTGACATTATCTAGGTCCTTTTTTTACTTTAATCTAAATTAGTTATTCCACATGATTTTGAAATAGTCGTCGTCTTCGTCAATATGTCCTGTGAGTGTTATCAGGTTGATGTGCAGTGACTGCACATCCCACTCCATTCCTATCTGTTCTGAAACAGTGTCACGATTGATGATCAGTGATCCTTCATTCTCTACTCGGATCATTGCTGGCTCGTAATGCACTACTGCGGTCGTGTTGTCTTGCTCAATCGCGGCAACGATATAGCGAGACTCGTCGTTATCCTGAAAAGCAATTTGTACTCGTGACATAGGAAACCTCCGTTAATCCAACAATTAGCAGTTCAGACCCACTTTGGTCAGTCGTTTTTCAAGCACAGCAAAGGCGTCTGCTAGGGCTTTATCGCCAAGCAAAGCACTGGCAAGCGGTTCAAGCGCTTCTTGAGCACGAATACGCCATGTGCTGATCCAAGCCAGAACCTGATTGCTATTATGCTCACTCTCTGTGACTACCACTTTGAGAACCGAGTCAGACCAGCGCTGAGAATCCTTAGCACGATCCTGCATGAACTCCATTAGTAAGAGTAAGTCTCGCCCATTATTTTGGGTAAGCCATTCATCGAATTGACGGTAGTAAAGGTCGTTGATTAACGTGTCTAAGACTATGTCTTGCGCAATAAAGGCCTCAAACCAGTCCTTTATCGTTAGCGTTTTTTCACAGTAGGCTCTCACCCCCTGCCAGGCAGGATTACTCATCCAGTGCTCTTTAGCCGTAGCTAGTGAATCACCTGTATTACCGTCGAGGGCCAGTCCTATTTTTGAGAAGTATTGTGCGTTACCAAATCGATCCATTGCCTCAAAAATGAGCGCCTGCGTCACCGCAGTTCCTGTGCCATGTGCAGTGCCGTACATATTGTTTAAGTTGGCAGCTACCTCGGCATGGCGCATGGGGATCACTAGCTGAATAATTTTTTCTCGCAAACTACTGTCAATGCTGTCTCCAAGTCCACGTTTCTCAAAAAACTTAAAGTTGCCCTCAGCCGTCTCTTGCATCTTTGAACGGTTTTGAACATAGGGGCCATAGTAAAATTGGCGAGGATCCTTAAGGTCATACCAATCACCCATAACCACAGCGGTTCTAGCTGGATCATTGATTTCACGATCTTGATCCCACAGCGGTTTGTAGTGGAAGTTGTGCGTTGAATGCACGTCGTATGTAGCCTCCTGATACCGCGTTGCAGGCTTGTCTCCGAATCGACGTTCGATGTGTGCATAAGTGTTTCGAATAGGCTTCATAGTCGAAGTTTTTATTTCAATAGTCATTGCGTACCCGTTCTTAATCCAGTGGTTGCTTTAGTAGCCTTTAGCGCGTCGAGGCTGTGGCTTATCGTTAATTCATCTGTTGTGTTTGGCTGCGAGGGTGTCGGTACCGTAGCGCCACTTTTCAGCATCTTCGTCAACCAGTTGGCACTGCTCAGGTGTCATTTCAGTGACTTGGTTGGCGATGCAAAATTCATCAAATGCCTTTTTCGGCAGTATCAGCTCAACGTAGAGACGAGGATCATCAATAGCGAAATCAAATTCCACGAACTGATCTCGAACAATGTTTCGTATGCGTACATACTTACTTTTATCTCCCACCTCAAACCTTCGCATGACATCCCCTTTAAATTTTTATGAGTCGAGCTTTTAAGCGCCCTTTAATACGGATAAAGCAAGCACTATGCCAAAAGTTATTTTTCTTAGCATCCTGTTGATTTCAAAGTCTTTTTTTACGGCCTGAATGCTACTGTCGGGGGAGGGTTGGCGCAGACGGGGGATGGCTGGCCGTTTTTTGGACCAATTGATCAAATATGGATTCCTACACAAATATTCTCGAGGATTTGGTTAAAAAAGATTGTTGTAACGCTTGTCGAACTCTAGGTTAGCGGAAAATTTTCACGTGCTGATTTCGCACTCGCTTTTTAGTGCCTTCTACACTTAAGTCGCTGTATATAGGGTAAAAAATTAATCCATTGAGCCGAAACTCTGGATCTTTTTTCACCTGATTACATCTTTTTATTTGAAGTATTTGTGAGACCGGATGAATTTGGATTGTGAAATACAAAAGGGAGAATTAATGGGCGAGACGAACTAAAGGTTTATCAAATGATAAATTTATTCAACCGGCAGTAATTTTTGAAAAATCTTAGAAGTTGTACCCACAAATGAGTTGAATACATTAAAACTGATAAAAAACAGGCGGTTATCGAGATTGTTTTTTTGGATTGAGATTGTTGGCACGGATTTTGGATTGTCTACAGCATGTGCTCTGTAGAAAGTGCCACCCTTTAAGGGAGACGGTCGACTAGTTGAGATGTTAACCAGTCAGAAGATCGCAGGCTATTGAGCAAGCTTAAATAAGCGGGGGAGTTTTAGTGAATTTTGTTTCATCTGTAAATAGTGCGTCTGATACTAACGGTTGTACTGCTGGCCATTCTAATCCGAGTTGCCTGCACAAGGGCTCGGGCCTCATTCGACATTTCTCCAGCGCAGCCATTCTCGCCATGGCTGGCTTCCTCTGCGCCTGTGAGGCGCGTTTAAATCTCTCTGGCGTCGAAGACACTCTCAATCAGCCTATCCGTCGCACCGACCAGCTTATGGTGTTAGAGCATGTTGGCGAAACCTTGGTCATGTTGGGTAATGACGGACTGCTGCTGAGACGGCCCATAGAGGGTGAGGTTTGGCAGCGTGACCAGCTTGGTGATGCCGATAACCATCCGGACTTTATCAGTGGAGCTGTGTGTGGTGATGGTTCGCTGGTGGCTTTGTCTTATCAGGCGGACGTTTGGCATTCCCGTGATCAGGGTGAATCGTGGCAAACCTATTCCTTGCCAACAGATGAGGATGTTCAAGACATTGATTGTACTCAGAGCAACGAACTATGGGTCGTCGGTAGCTTTTCAACAATGCTTCACAGTTCTGCTGCAGGTCAAGAGTGGGAGGTCACCACTCTGGATGAAGATGCAATGCTAACCGCCGTTACTTTTTCTAGTGCCGAACAGGGCTATTCAGCTGGAGAGTTCGGCTTACTGGCAGTCACTAAGGATGCTGGGGACAGTTGGACTGTTGTTGATCTGATCGGCGATGAATTGTACCCATTGGCAGTTCACTTTGATCTTGCGGGTAACGGTTGGGTGGGAGGTTTGCAGGGTGTGATTATGCGATCCCGCGACGGTGGAGAGAGCTGGGAGCGAACCGACACACCTACTGAATCTCCAATCTACAAATTTTTGATGGTGGGTGAAAAGCTTATAGCCACCGGTGATCAGGGCGTTATTCTTCAATGGTCGGAAGGGGCTTGGCGGAAAGTCGAAACGCCCGATATACCGACTTACTTTCGTGCTGGGGTTGCGCTGGATAATCAACGCGCCCTTATAGCCGGCGGTTGGGGTGTTTTACTACCCCTGTCTTTAGACGCCTCTCTTTAAGTGCAGTATCAATATGGAAAATTACTGAATGTCTGAGCAATCTCATTTTTTTAATCGAGTTGAAATAAGTCTGTTTGCCAATCCTAAATTGGTTCTTCTGGCGATTTTTGCTACGACATTGTTTTTTGCATGGCAGATACCCAGCGTAAAAATGTACTCAGATTTTGCAGACTTACTGCCACAAAAACATCCTTATATCGAACTTCACAATGAGATAAAAGATAACTTTGGCGGCGCTAATGTGATCATAGTGGGCGTTGAAGTTGAAGAGGGAAACATATTTTCCAATGAGACGTTAGAGCTCATCCACCAGGTGACTCAAGCCGTGGATAATCTGCCTGGCGTTAACCACAATCTGGTTTCTAGTTTTACTCACCGCACGACTCGAAAGGTGTGGCTCACTGAGATGGGCAATATTGTCTCGGACCCATATTATAGACCCCAAGACCCCCTGATGAGTGCAGAGGCATTGACTGAGCTGAGTAAGGCAGTTGTCGCTAATCCTCAGGTCTATGGCCCTTTGGTCTCGTCCGACATGAAGACCGCGTTAATTAAGGCACAGCTCAACGAGGGAGCGCTCGATTACGAAAAGACCTTTGCGCAGCTACAACAATTGCGCGCAGATTATGCTCGCGAAGGGATCAATATCTATGCCACTGGTCAGCCGGTGCTGGTTGGCTGGGCCTACTACTACAAAGATCAAATTTTCCAGATTTTAGTTTTTACTGCGCTGATTATGGTAACGCTACTGATCTTTCATTTTCGTTCATGGTATGGCGTGCTGGTTCCGTTGGCTGGAGTGTTGGTGTCTACTACTTGGGGCATTGGGATTATTTCGCTGTTTGGCTACAACCTCGACCCACTGGGTTTGGTGATTCCCTTTCTAATCTCGGCGCGAGCGATGTCGCATGGGATTCAGCTAGTCGAGCGTTACTATGCAGAACTTGAAGAAACGAGAAATTCTCATGATGCTGCACGGCGTACTTTTGAAAACCTGTTCCGCCCAGGCTCATTGGGAGTTGTCTCAGACGCAGTGGGACTATTGCTGATTGCAATTGGCTCTATTCCACTCAATACCAAATTGGCCCACTACTCGTCTCTTTGGGCGCTGAGCATCATTATAACCGTGCTGTTAGCCGTCCCTTTGCTGTTGTCTGTGCTGCCTAAACCGTCCAAAACACAGCTAAAACAAAATGTGTTGCGTCACGTCGCTGATTCCGCCAGCGGGGTTGTCGTCGCTAATCCAGCCTTAATTTTGATGGTCGGACTGGTTCTCACCGTTGGTGGTGGCTTTGTAGCCTCCCATGTGACCATCGGTGAATCGGAGCCTGGATCACCTATTCTGTATCAGGATCACGACTACAATATCTCGTCTAAAGCGATCAACGACAGTTTTCCTGGTTCAGAGGAGCTTTATATAGTCGCCGAGCATCGCGATGAGGGTGGTATGAAAAAGCCCGAAGTGCTGCGAGAGCTAGAAGCTCTGCAACGCCATATGCTGCTCGATCCAGATGTGGGTGGTTCCAAGGGGATGCCCGACCTTATAAAACAAGTAAATCGGTTACTGCACAATAACGATCCGCGCTGGCAGCAGATACCCAAAGATGAGTTTTATGTGGGTGGTTTGATGTTTGCCTACATGGCGTCTAGCCCAATTCCTGG
>JAFMBU010000074.1 GCA_017858295.1 Porticoccaceae bacterium
GGTGCCTACGTTGACGTGCGGCTTATTTCTTTCAAACTTTTCTTTTGCCATCTCAATGTCTCCTCAGCAGGCATTTAACGTTCTATTATTCAATTTTGGACGCTTTACAACTCCATTCTCTGGAGCTATGCGCAAGGGACGCCATCTTATACATCGAATCCTGAGAGTCAACGCCCGCAATAGCTAAATTGAGGATTTTTTTACTTATCAGAGGATTTTCGACCTTTATTGAAGGTTTTTAGAGCGGTTAAAGGGGCAACTGCCAAGTTTTATAAAAATGACCTACTCTAATTAACTATTTTTCTCTGTAATTCCACCAATTTCCTGTATACTCGCGCGCGTTTTTGACCTATATAACAAGCCATTTTTAATCGAGCATTCTCATGACTGAACTATCCCACTACAGAAATATTGGTATCTTTGCCCACGTTGATGCAGGCAAGACAACTACTACTGAACGAATCCTGAAACTGACAGGAAAAATTCACAAAACCGGTGAAGTTCACGATGGAGCTGCCACCACCGACTTTATGGAACAGGAACAGGAACGCGGCATTACCATCCAGTCTGCTGCAACAACTTGTTTTTGGAGAGATCACCGCTTCAACATTATTGATACTCCAGGACACGTTGACTTCACTGTCGAAGTGTACCGTTCACTTAAAGTACTCGACGGCGGCGTTGGCGTATTCTGCGGTTCTGGCGGCGTTGAGCCCCAGTCAGAAACTAACTGGCGCTATGCTAACGAATCAGAAGTTGCGCGAGTGATCTTCGTCAACAAACTGGATCGCATGGGAGCTGACTTCCTGCGAGTTGTGAAGCAGGTTAAATCTGTTCTTGGTGCCAATCCTCTGGTTATGTGTTTGCCAATTGGTGTTGAAGAAAATTTTGTCGGCCTAGTCGATCTGCTTGAGCGCAAAGCCTATGTATGGGACGACTCCGGTCTTCCAGAGAACTTTGAGATTGTCGATATCCCAGCGGATATGGTCGACCAGGTTGAAGAGTACCGCGAGCAGATGATCGAGATGGCTCTTGAGCAGGACGATGACCTGTTGATGGCTTACATGGAAGGCGAAGAGCCATCCATCGAAGACGTTAAGCGCTGTATCCGTAAAGGCACCATCGCTCTGGACTTCTTCCCCACTTACTGTGGTTCTGCGTTTAAGAACAAAGGTGTACAGATGGTTCTCGACGCCGTTGTCGACTACCTGCCTTGCCCAACAGATGTTGTACCTCAGCCACTGACTGACGAAGAAGGTGTTGAGACGGGCGAACGCGCAATCGTTTCCGTTACTGAGCCACTGAAAGCATTGGCCTTTAAAATTATGGATGATCGCTTCGGCGCTCTGACATTTGTACGCATTTACTCCGGCGTGATTAATAAGGGAGACACTATCCTTAACTCCTTTACTGGCAAGACTGAGCGCATCGGTCGCATGGTTGAGATGCACGCAGATGATCGCAACGAGATCAGTCGCGCTCAGGCTGGCGATATTATTGCCATTGTCGGCATGAAGAACGTTCAGACCGGCCACACGCTATGTGACCCCAAGCATCCAGTGACTCTTGAAGCCATGATCTTCCCTGAGCCAGTGATTTCGATTGCGGTTAAGCCGAAAGATAAAGGCGGCTCTGAAAAGATGGGTGTTGCGATCGGTAAGATGATTGCTGAAGATCCTTCGTTCCGTGTTGAGACTGATGAAGATTCTGGCGAGACTATCCTTAAGGGAATGGGCGAGCTGCACTTGGACATTAAGGTCGACATCCTCAACCGTACTTACGGTGTTGATTTGATCGTTGGTCAGCCACAGGTTGCCTATCGTGAGACCATCACTCAGGCTCTCGAAGATAGCTACACTCACAAGAAGCAGTCTGGTGGTTCTGGTCAGTTTGGTAAGATTGATTACCGCATTAAGCCCGGTGAGCCAGGTACAGGTTTTGTGTTTAGTTCTGTGGTTGTCGGCGGTAACGTTCCCAAGGAATTCTTCCCAGCCATTGAGAAAGGCTTTAAAGGCATGATGGATCAAGGTCCATTGGCTGGCTATCCGGTTCTCGATGTTGAAGTTGAACTCTACGATGGTGGCTTCCACGCAGTTGACTCCTCGGCAGTTGCCTTTGAGATCGCCGCTAAAGGTGCTTTCCGTCAATCTATGCCTAAAGCTGGCCCACAGATCATTGAGCCAATTATGAAGGTCGACGTGTTTACGCCGGAAGATCATGTTGGTGATGTTATTGGTGACTTAAACCGTCGCCGTGGCATGATCAAGGATCAAGAAGCTGGTGTTACCGGTGTTCGCATTAAAGCAGATGTTCCACTGTCGGAGATGTTTGGTTATATCGGCAGCCTGCGTACCATGACTTCTGGCCGCGGTCAGTTCTCTATGGAGTTTTCGCACTATATGCCTTGCCCACAGAACATCGCCAACGATGTTATTGCTGAAGCTAAGGCACTTAAAGAAGCTAAGTCATAAGCTTTCTTTAGGGCCTACTTTAAGATCTAAAAAACCCCGCTGGTGCAAACCAGCGGGGTTTTTTATTGCTCTTACATTTTGGGACAGACCACAGACTAGATAGCTAGGGACTCGAGTAAAAAACTAGCCTAAGTTCTTAGTCATAATCGCTGCAGCCACTGCCTTCGGCGCTTCCGCGTAGCGATCAAATTCCATGGTGAATGTAGCGCGACCCTGAGTGGCTGAACGCAGATCCGTGGCATAGCCAAACATCTCTGCCAGCGGCACTTCCGCATCGATCACTTTACCCATAGGGCTATCGGCCATACCCAGAATCATGCCGCGACGGCGATTTAGATCACCCACCACATCACCCATATTGCCTTCCGGGGTGACTACCTCGACTTTCATCATCGGCTCTAGCAATACAGCGCCGCCTTCATCCTTAAGATCTCTAGTGGCCAGTGAGCCGGCGATTTTAAATGCCACTTCCGAGGAATCCACATCGTGGTAGGAGCCGTCATAGAGCGTCGCTTTGACACCCAACAGCGGATAGCCAGCCAGGACGCCATTCTGCATTTGTTCTGAGATACCTTTTTCAATTGCCGGGATATATTCCTTGGGAACGGTTCCTCCGACAATCTCATTAACAAATTCCAGCCCTTCAGCACTGGGATCTTCAGCTGGTTCAAATTTCAGGCAGACATGTCCATATTGACCGCGACCACCGGACTGACGAATAAACTTACCTTCGATATCACAGTGCTTGGTAATGGTTTCACGATAGGCCACTTGCGGCTGACCAATATTGGCCTCAACCGTGAACTCGCGGCGCATGCGGTCTACAAGAATATCCAGATGCAGCTCACCCATACCAGAGATAATGGTCTGGCCACTCTCCTGATCGGTCTTAACTCTAAAGGAGGGATCTTCCTGTGCCAGCTTGCCCAAGGCCACGCCCATTTTATCTTGATCCGCCTGCGTTCGCGGCTCTACGGCAACTGAGATAACTGGCTCGGGAAAGACCATGCGCTCAAGAATGATTTTGGCATTCTCAGCACAGAGGGTATCACCTGTCGTAGTATCTTTAAGACCAATGGCGGCGGCAATATCCCCCGCCAGTACCTGCTTAATCTCTTCACGGCTATTGGCATGCATCTGCACCATGCGGCCAATGCGCTCGCGCTTCATTTTGATTGAGTTATACACTGCGGTGCCAGTTTCAAGCTTGCCCGAATAAACGCGCATAAAGGTCAAGGTGCCGACAAAGGGGTCGGTGGCGATCTTAAACGCCAGCGCCGCAAAGGGTGCTTCATCATTGGCTTCTCTGACTCCTTGCTCGCCATTTTCCAGCTCACCTTCAATGGCTTTGACTTCGGTGGGAGACGGCAGGTATTCCACCACGGCGTCGAGAACACCCTGTACGCCTTTGTTCTTAAAGGCTGAACCACCGAGTACCAGAACGATCTCATTGGCCAGGGTGCGCGCACGCAGGCCCTGCTTGATCTCCTCTTCAGATAGAGGCTGATCGTCTAGGTATTTATCCATTAATGCTTCATTGGCTTCAGCGGCGGACTCAACAATAAACTCATGCATCTCCTGGCACTGTTCGAGCATGTCTTCGGGGATCTCGGCATATTCAAAGGTCATGCCTTGATCTGCATCATTCCAGTAGACCGCTTTCATTTTCACCAGATCCACTACACCTTTGAATTCTTCCTCGGCACCAATGGTCATTTGCAGTGGCACTGGAATCGCACCCAGACGCTCTTTGAGCTGGTTGACGACCATCATATAGTCGGCACCGGCACGGTCCATCTTGTTGACGAACACTAGACGCGGAACTGCGTATTTATTCGCCTGACGCCAGACGGTTTCAGTCTGTGGTTGCACCCCTGAAGAAGCACAGAGTACGATTACAGCGCCATCTAAGACACGCAGTGAACGCTCAACCTCAATGGTGAAGTCAACGTGCCCCGGAGTGTCGATAATATTGATGCGGTGATCTTGGAACTGAGCATTCATGCCTTTCCAAAAACAGGTGGTCGCCGCGGAGGTGATGGTAATGCCGCGTTCCTGCTCCTGCTCCATCCAGTCCATGGTTGCAGCACCATCGTGAACCTCACCGATTTTGTGCGACAGACCAGTATAAAAAAGCACGCGTTCGGTGGTGGTGGTTTTGCCGGCATCTACGTGGGCGCAGATTCCGATGTTGCGATAGCGACTGATGGGGGTTGCGCGAGACACAATATATTCCTCTAGGGGCTAAATACTCAATAACTTACAAAAACGTTGCTATTTAAAACGAAAAAAGGCGGCCATAACAGCCACCTTTTTTGCGCAAGATTACAATTGACAATAATCTTTTAGAAACGGAAGTGCGAGAACGCCTTGTTGGCTTCTGCCATACGGTGAACATCTTCACGCTTCTTAACTGCTCCACCTTTGCTTGCGGCTGCATCGATCAGCTCACCAGCGAGGCGTTGCGGCATGGACTTCTCACCGCGGTTACGAGCATATTCTACCAACCAACGCATCGCCAGAGCAGTGCGTCGCGAGGGACGAACTTCAACTGGGACCTGGTAGGTCGCGCCACCAACACGGCGGGATTTAACTTCCACCATAGGTGCAACGTTATCTAACGCTTCTTGGAACACTTCAACTGGATCTTTCTTGAGACGCTGTTCAACTAGATCAAGCGCTCCGTAAACAATCCGCTCAGCAACTGATTTCTTGCCGCTGACCATAACCATGTTCATAAACTTAGCTAGCGTGACATTTCCAAATTTAGGATCTGGCAGAATGTCCCGCTTTGCCGCTACTCTTCTTCTTGGCATCGTTTTGCCCTTCTCTTCAGGTTTTTTCTAGGGATAGGCCCTAGCCTTACTTGGTTGTATTACCGATTCTTACGCAAGTCGTCTTTCTGATACTACGCCTTAGGGCGCTTAGTACCGTACTTAGAACGACGCTGTGAACGACCGTTTACACCCGCTGTATCCAATGTGCCACGTACCGTATGGTAGCGAACACCTGGAAGATCTTTTACACGACCACCACGAATCAAGACAACGCTGTGCTCTTGCAAGTTGTGCCCTTCGCCACCAATGTATGAAGTTACTTCAAAACCACTGGTTAAACGAACACGACAAACTTTACGCAATGCAGAGTTTGGCTTCTTCGGAGTCGTTGTGTAAACGCGGGTACAGACACCACGGCGCTGCGGGCAGGCCTGAAGTGCTGGCACGTCACTTTTACTGACTTTGCGTTTTCTCGGCTTACGAACCAACTGGTTGATCGTTGCCATGCAATTTTTCTCCAAAAATAAAAAATACCTTCCTAATGAAGGCCGTACATTCCTTGAATCCTGTCGCTAACCCGACAATCAGATCCAAAAGGGAGCGGCATTCTAATTACCGCACATCCGGGAGTCAAGCGGGCATTGCCTTTACCGTCTCAGCGCTCTGACCCTTGAGTCATCACACTGAGAGATAAAGTATCTATAGTGCCCGAAATATTCCCTTATTCTTTTATCAAATCTCGATATTTAACGCTTCGCTCAAGGCTGCTTCGACATCTGCTGCAGTCATTGCAACTTCAGGCGCAGCTTCAGCTTCACGGGTCTTGCGTCGCTGAGCGTGATAAGCCAAACCAGTTCCCGCAGGAATCAGTCGACCTACAACCACGTTCTCTTTCAGGCCGCGCAGCGGATCGGCTTTGCCGGTAACCGCAGCTTCGGTGAGCACTCGCGTGGTCTCCTGGAAAGAGGCTGCCGAGATAAAGCTTTCGGTGGCCAGTGAGGCTTTGGTAATACCGAGCAGTTGACGATCAAACTTAACCGGCTGCAGTCCCTCTTGACGAAGACGCTCATTCTCTGCCAGAACACGTCGGTACTCGACCTGTTCACCGCGGATCATGGTAGCTGAATCAGCCATATCGGTGATTTCAACTTTGCGCAGCATCTGACGAATGATAACTTCAACGTGCTTATCATTAATCTTCACGCCCTGCAGACGGTAGACTTCCTGAATCTCGTTGACGATGTACTTGGCCAGCTCACTGATGCCCTTAAGACGCAGAATATCGTGTGGAATTGGTGGTCCATCAGAGATGACCTCACCCTTCTCAACGTGCTCACCTTCAAACACACTCAGAGTACGCCACTTTGGAATCAACTCTTCGTAGTGCAGCTTGCCATTTGGCAATGGCTGACCGTCGTCTGGAGTGATAACCAAGCGCAACTTGCCCTTAGTCTCTTTACCCAGAGTAACGGTACCGGTGATCTCGGCCAAGATGGCAGGATCTTTCGGCTTGCGCGCTTCAAACAGATCGGCAACCCGTGGCAGACCACCTGTAATATCCTTGGTACCACCAGAATCCTGTGGGATTCTTGCGATGATCTCACCGATATCAATGGTACTGCCGTCGACAAT
Source organism: Porticoccaceae bacterium (assembly GCA_017858295.1). Classification (GTDB taxonomy): domain Bacteria; phylum Pseudomonadota; class Gammaproteobacteria; order Pseudomonadales; family Porticoccaceae; genus HTCC2207. The sequence continues at coordinate 6,881 of JAFMBU010000074.1, forward strand.
ATTGATACTGGCGTTAGCAGGCAGAGGATAGTGCGCAGGAACAGTTGAGTTCGGGAAGTGCAACTCTTTACCTTTGCTGTCGCTCAGAGAGATCATTGGCTTGAGATCTTTACCTGCCGCTGGACGCTCGTTCGGGTTGATGATCGAAATACTGGTCAAACCGGTCATGTCATCAGTTTGCTGACGAACACTTAAGCCCTCTTCCATACCAGAGAAGGAGGCTTTACCAGCCACTTCACTGACGATTGGGTGAGTGTGCGGATCCCAAGTTGCAATCACAGCACCGGCGTCCACTTTGGAGCCGTCTTTAATCTTGATCAGTGCGCCGTAAGGAAGCTTATAGCGCTCGCGCTCACGACCGTTCTCATCGGCAATAGCCAGCTCGCCAGAGCGAGACACTGCAATCAGGTTGCCAGACTTATTCTCAACAGTCTTGAGATTGATAAGACGAGCTACACCGTTTTGCTTAACTTTAACACTGTCCACTGCAGAGGCACGAGATGCCGCACCACCAATGTGGAAGGTACGCATAGTCAGCTGTGTACCCGGCTCACCAATTGACTGAGCAGCAATAACACCCACTGCCTCGCCTTGGTTGACGCGGTGTCCACGAGCCAGATCGCGACCGTAACAGGCGGAACAGATGCCATGGCTAACTTCACAGGTGATTGGCGAGCGCACTATCACTTCATCGATGCTCTGAGCTTCAATACGCAGCACCCAGTTTTCATCAATCATGGTGCCAGCGGGAACAGCAATTTCTTCGCTGCC
>JAFMBU010000075.1 GCA_017858295.1 Porticoccaceae bacterium
ATTTGCCCAGCCCAAAACTTATGGATGTTGCTGTGCCGGCCAATCAGGCCTGTGGGGATCCGCAGTAACGGCTGAATAGCTGTCAGTTGCTAGGTCGATAGCTGATGTGGGATGCAGAATAAAACGCCCAAAAAAGCATTTATATTTCTTATACGCTATTTACGAAACACACATTTTTCTAAACCTATATTCCCCAGGCCCTTATGTTTTTACTGATTACCTATGTATTGATTGCTCTTGGTTTCTCGTTTTTGTGCTCTATTGCCGAGGCAGTATTGTTAAGTGCCACCAATACCCATATTGCTCTAATGGAAAAAGAACAAAAACCTGCGGGCCGTTTGTTGCGAAGATTAAAGGATGATGTCAACAAACCGTTGGCGGCCATCCTGACCTTGAATACCATCGCCCATACTGTTGGCGCCGCCGGAGCCGGTGCCCAGGCAGTCTCAGTGTTTGGCAGCGCCTATGTTGGTATCGCTTCCGCAGTGTTGACGCTATTGATCCTGATATTCTCTGAGATTATCCCCAAAACCTTAGGGGCTCATTACTGGCGACAATTGGCGCCTGTTACAGCCTACGTGCTTAAATATCTGATTATCTTACTCTACCCCTTTGTTAAATTATCGGACTGGTTAACGGGTGGTTTACATGGGCCGACCCTCAACGGCTTTAGTCGCGAGGAGTTTTCGGTAATGGCCGACCTGAGTTCAAAAGAAGGGCAAATTGCCGAACAGGAATCACATATATTAAAGAACCTGTTACTACTGCGAGAAACCCGTGTCACCGACGCCATGACACCGCGCACCGTAATTTTTTCGTTATCGAAGATGATTACCGTTGAAGAGTTTTTCCACAAATACGACCATGTGTCTTTTTCCCGTATCCCTGTTTACAGCGATGAACAGGAGAACATTTCCGGCTTTGTTTTCAGAAGCGACTTATTGCTGGCCAAGGCTCGAGGTAACGGCGATAACACTTTAAGCAACTATCGACGCGACATTACTGCTGTGCCTGGCTCTATGTCACTTTCACAGGTGTTCAATGAATTGTTGAAGTTGCGTGTGCACATGATGCTGGTCGTGGACGAATACGGCGGTGTTGAAGGTATTATTACCTTGGAAGATGTTCTCGAAACCTTATTGGGTCTGGAGATCGTTGATGAAAAAGACAATGCGGTCGATATGCAAAAAGAAGCGCGCCGACAGTGGAAGCGGCGTGCGGGAAAAATGGGGCTTAAAATAGACGGGGAAAAATAATAGGCCGCCTCGCTATCTTAGTGGAATTGTCTACCTTTCCGCCTTGGCTTTATTGAGGTGATTAGAGCTGAACCTGCTCCGCGGCTTCATTTTAGATCTAGATGCCAATAAAAACCCATAACCCTTTAGAGTTGAGGTTTTTTATTGGTGGCGGCGAGAACTGCATTTGGATGGTAACCTACTGATTAATAAAGGGTTAATGGTTTTAAATATCTGCTTTTGTTACATCCGAAATGTAGTCTTTAATTGGGCTTAGCTTCAGTGATTCCGTAGTAACTGACGCTCAAAATTTATGCTCTAACTCGGTAGGCTAAATGCTTAGCTCGTTCTGATCAAACTGCAATATCCAAATACCTAATGCAATCATGCTACGGTTATGTTCGCGGTTCTGCCGCAGATAGTTGAGTTTCAGGGAGGCAATATCGTGGCTATGGGGAGCGCCTACGGTCTGTGCTGCATGAAGCGAGCATCCACTTATAGCACCGCAAGAGGTACGCAACTCACCTATATTAAAGCCATGGTTATAGAGATCCCCCTCAGGGGATTTAATTTAATGATGAACAAACGAAGAACGTATAGCCCTGACTATAAACGGGAAGCGGCAAGCTTAATTCTTGACCAAGATTACAGTTACTCTTAGGCGTGCGAGTCACTTGATCTAAGTGAAACAGCATTGATTGACAGATTATTAGTCAGCTAGTCAATAAGCTTTTTTGACATCCTTGTTACTTCACATACTAGCCCATCACCAAACGTTACTCATAAGATAGTTCTCTGGCCTTGCCGTGAAAAATTTTGTAGACAAATATTGTGTAGCCAATAATTGCCGGCAAGGTTACCGCCACGCCATAAAAAATCATTTGGAGAGATTCCGTAGCGGCAGCAGCTTCCCAGATTGTCAGGCGATCTATAACAATATAGGGAAACAGACTATAGGCTAGGCCCAGAGAGGCCATCAGACAGATAATCACCAAGCCAGCGAACAGCGTCCAGGCGTAGCCTCTGTTCAATATATCCGGCCTGCGCAAGACCCACAGCAAGCCGCCATAAATCAGTATGCAGCTAAGCGGAATAGGCAGCAGGCCTAGCGCATTGGGCATGGTAAACCACTTTTCTGCGATACTGGAGCTGACTATCGGAGTCGCTATAGACACTAACAGCAACCCCAGCCCCATGGGCACTATGGCTAGCCTTGCCCATCGCAGCGCCTTGTTAAACAGTTCGTCTTCAGTTTTCATCATCAACCATGCAGCACCTAGCAGTACATAGAGTGAGGGCAAGGTGACTGATATCAGCGCAGAGAATAAAATGCTGGTCAGGTTGTCCTGAAGTCCGGTGATATAGGAACCCAGCATCCAACCTTGGGACACAGAGGCAATAACTGAACCGGCAAAGAAAATTTTATTCCAGCGTTCCTTCCTAGCATCCCCAGCTTTGACCCTAAAATCGAAGGCCACACCGCGCAAAATCAAACCCAGCAGCATAATAGTGATGGGGATATACATGGAGGTAAGTATTACTCCATGAGCCGCAGGAAAGGCGATGAGTAACACACCAACACCCAGCACTATCCAGGTTTCATTGGCATCCCAAAATGGCCCAATAGAGGCAATCATCAGATCTTTTTGCTGATCATCCGCGAAGGGTAATAACATACCCACGCCGAGGTCATAGCCATCCAGAATCACATAAATTAGTAGCGCCAGACCCATGACCAGCATAAAAGCTATAGGTAAAAACTGTTCCATGGTACCTCCCTATGAGCGACCCTGATTATTAAGATGGTATTCATGCATCACTACGCCAGAGCGCGGCGGTTTTGACGACAGATGAGCCAGCGCGCCTATATAAGAGATGAGCAAAAACACATAGAGCGCCAAATAGCCAATCAATGTCCCCAGTAAAATCTCAGGAGGATGTTCTGCAACTACGTCTCTGCTGCGCAGCAAGCCGTAGACTACCCATGGCTGGCGACCAATCTCGGTAACATACCAACCCGCGAGTACGGCAACCCATCCTGAAAATGCCATCGGCGCCAGCAGTGTTAAATAGATTTTGCTAAATGTGCTGTTACGCAATAGTTTCCAACAGCCATACCAACTCATAATAAGCATTAGCATTCCCACACCTACCATGACCCTAAATGACCAAAAAACCGCAGCCACCGGTGGGTGCTCTCCCTCAAACTGATCAAGTCCGGGCAACTCACCCTCGGCGTCATGCACCAGCACGAGGCTGGCCAACTTAGGAATTTTGATTGCATAATCCGTAGTCTTGGTCTCTTCATTAGGCATACCCAGAAGGGTGAATGGCACACCGCTGCCGGTTTCCCAAACAGCTTCTACTGCAGCAATTTTGGCCGGCTGGTGCTCAAGGCTATTGAGTCCATGAAGGTCACCGACCAAGATCTGGGTTGGCGTAAGTACTGCGGCAGCAATCAAACTGGAACGCAGCAATAGCCAAGTACTAGGCCCATCTTTTGATCTGAGTATTCGCCAGGCACTGATGCCAGCTATCATAAAGGCACTGGTCAACAGGCTGGCCAACAGCATATGCGTCATGCGATAAGGAAAAGAGGGGTTAAATACAATCTGCCACCAGTCTGTGGCGTAGAAAATACCATCTCGAATTTCATAGCCGGCTGGCGTTTGCATCCAGGAGTTTAGGCTCAGGATCCAAAACGCCGAGAACGTTGTTCCCACGGCCACGAGAACTGTGGATATCAAATGAACTCGCTCAGACACCCTGTCTTTACCAAACAGCATAATGCCCAGAAATGAGGCTTCCATAAAGAAAGCGGTCAGCACCTCATAGCCCAGCAGCGGACCGGCAATGTTGCCAACCTTTTCCATAAATCCTGGCCAATTGGTACCAAACTGAAAACTCATGGTGATCCCGGAAACCACCCCCAGAGCGAAGGTTAAGGCAAAAATTTTCACCCAGGAAAAATAGGCATATTCCCACGACTTGTCATTGGTGCGTAAATACTGAATTCGGAAATAAACTAAAAACCAACAGAGTCCAATCGTGATGCTTGGGAAAAGGATATGGAAACTGATGTTAGCGGCAAACTGAATTCGCGATAAAACAAATGGATCAAACTCCATTATCTGTATAGCTCCTGTAAAAATGCTACTTGTTAGAAATGGCCCTTAGATGCTGAAATGCATCAAACTGGGTTAAATAAATACTTCCGCTCAACTGTTTGGCCAAGCCGGAATAACGCAACGCATCCATGACCGGGCCCTTCACCTCTGACAGATTAAGACTTACACCCTGCTCTGCAAGTCGCTGGTTAACCCGCTCAAGCATCTCATGGGCACTGTAATCAATCTCATTTACCGCCGAGCAAATCAGCACCACGTGAGCGATCAGATCATTCGCGTAGACCTTCTGATAAATAAGATTTTCCAGTACTGATGCGTTGGCAAAAAACAGACTCTCGTCGACACGTAAATTTAGAACTGATGGCTCTGTGGTCACTTGGTAACGCTGAATATTGCGAAAATGCTGGGTACCCTCCACCAATCCCACTTCAGCCACATGGGGCACCGATGTGCGATACAGGTAGAGTAAAATTGACAGCATAACGCCACAGAGGACACCCACTTCTACGCCAAATAGCAGCGTCCCTACTAATGTGATAGCCACGGCACGAAAATCATTCGCCGAGAAGCGCAGGGTTTTTCCCAATATTGAAAAATCGACAACGGTTAACACGGCAACAATGATTGTGGCTGCCAATGTAACCTTGGGCAGAAAATATAATGCGGGAGTCAAAAACATCGCTGCCACTGCTATACCCACAGCAGCAAAAATGCTGGCTGCCTGAGTTTTTGCGCCAGCGTCAAAGTTCACTACAGTTCTGGAAATGCCTCCGGTGACGGGAAAGCCTGCGGAAAATGCAGAGGCAATATTGGCAGACCCCAGAGCTATCAGCTCCTGATTTGGGTCTATATTTTCTCGGCGTTTTGCCGCCAGAGTTTTGCCCACGGATACAGACTCCACATAGCCAATAATGGCGATACTCAACGCAGGCAACCACAGCTGCTGAAATAGCGCAAAGGAAAGCTGGGGCCAGGCCAGCCTGGGCAGACCACTTGGAATACTGCCAACAACGGCAACTCCAGCTCGCTCAAGGTCAACCATCCAGGCTAGCAACAATGTGGTAATCACCGCTAACACTGGCGCTAACTTGGCCATAAGTTGGGCGTTGCTGTCTGTCACTCCCATACGCTTACAGATAGGCACCACAGCAGTTCTTGCCCAAACCAGAAAAGCCAGTACCGCAACCCCGAGCACTGCGGTGTATGTGTGAATGCTGTCGCTACTGTTAAGCAGGGATAGCGCGATGGTCGGCAAGGTATCTCCGGCACCAGAGATACCCAGCAGATGCCTGACCTGACTCAGGGCGATAATAATGCCCGAGGCAGTAATAAAGCCTGAGACTACTGTGTGAGATAAAAAGTTGGCCACAAAGCCCAACTTGAAAAGACCCATAATCAGAAGGAATAACCCTGACAAAAATGCCAGAGCAATGGCGGCGCTCAGATAGTCTGCAGTGCCTTGGGTGACAATATTGCTGAGGCTGACCATAGTCATTAATGACACGACAGCGACCGGGCCAACCGACAATGTGCGACTACTGCCAAATAAACTATAAGCAATTAGCGGCAGGATACTGGCATAGAGCCCAACCTCGGCTGGCACACCAGCCAACAGTGCATAGGCCAATGACTGGGGAATCAACATCATGGTGACAACCAGTCCGGCGACCATATCCGCTTTTAGGTCATCCCCACTGTAACTGCGCATCCACTTCAACGCAGGCAGGTAGTCGCTGGCTTTATCCATTTAGGTTTTTTCCTCTGGACAGTGGGTCATCCACTCTCGGCCCTTTAGCATCATGTGCCAATAGACAAAGGGAAGAGCCAGGCTTTTGAGCCACCAGGCTAATCTAGTTGGCTTGGTTCCGGCATTGATCCAATTGGGGAAGCTGGGAGCTACGCGACCGCCATAGCAAAACTCGGCCAAGACAATCTTGCCGCGCTCTACCGTCAGTGGACATGAGCCGTAGCCATCATATTTTGCACTTGGTGCCTGACCTGCTTGAACAGAGATGATATTTTTCGCCACCACTGGTACCTGCTTGCGCACCGCAGCCATCGTCTTAGCGTTGGTGGTATTCATCACGTCGCCAAGGCCCCAGATATTTGCGTACTCTGTGTGGCAAAGACTATGGGGATCTACCGCCAACCAGCCACCTTGGTCGGCCAGACCACTGTCGGCTATAAATGCAGGGGCCTGCTGTACTGGGCAGACATGCAACATATCGAAGTCTTTACATAGCTGCGATTTATTCCCCTCAGCATCGGTAACATCAAACCAGGCCTTGCGCTGGTCGCCATCAACTTTGACCAGATTGTGGTTGTAGCTCGGGCTAACGCCGTACTTATCCATATAGGACTGCAGTGCACCAACATAGGCAGGAACACCAAACAGCACGCCGCCGGCATTGCAAAAGTCTATATCGATATTGTCTAGGCGCTTGGTTTTCAGCCAGTGATCGGCGGAAAGATACAGTGCCTTTTGCGGCGCGCCCGCGCACTTAATAGGCATAGGCGGCTGAGTGAAAATTGCTCTGCCACGCTGGGTTTTTTGCACCAGTTCCCAAGTGTAGGGCGCTAAGTCATAGCGATAGTTTGAAGTTACGCCATTTTTGCCCAGCGTCTCTTCAAGACCTTCTATAGCACCCCAGTTAATAGTTAATCCAGGAGCGACCACAAGCTGCTCATAGTGCACCTGAGCACCATCGTGCAAAACCACAGTATTGCTATCGGGCTTAACTTTTGTAACCGCCTGCTGCAGCAAGCTAACACGCTTATCTACTAATTTAGTGGTTTCGCGCTCAGTGGACTTAGCCTTAAACACACCGCCACCGACCATGGTCCATCCGGGCTGATAATAATGCTTAGTAGAAGGGTCAACTAATGCAATGCGTAGCTTGCTGTCTCTCTTTAGCAGACTGGCTGATACGGCTATACCACCAGCGCCGGCACCTATAACCACAACGTCGAAATGCTGCGTCGCCTGACCTGTGTTTTGCACTGCAGAAAGTTTTTTTTCAAGCTGCTCCGAAGAGATGCTGTGCCATAACTGCAAAGAGCGATTGCCGGTGCGGCAATAGGCATGAGTTTTCAAATTGTTCGCCATCAGCTCGCGGAAACGCGCTGCAATATCATCCGTGAGCCCACCTGCAACAAAGGGCATATGGATCAACTCTATATTCTTGCCCGCCGCCGCCTCGGCAATACTATTGACACTGGGTTGATCCGCTGCTTCGCCATCCGGTCGATTACAAATAATAAGCTGCAC
>JAFMBU010000076.1 GCA_017858295.1 Porticoccaceae bacterium
GACTCCGCGCCTGTCTCAGGAGTGCCGAGGTTGGCGCTAGCATCAGGTCTTTGTGGCGGCTGAAATTGTCCATCCAAACGACGGATATGGCGCAGGCTTGGCACTTCTATAGGCTCATCACTTGAGCCTTTGCTGGCACTCTTGCTGGCACTCTCTTTGACCTTATAGATGCCCTGATCCAGACCCTCTTCGATACTGCTCCAGATCGGCGTCAGCAATGTAGTTTTGCCCGTAGGCTGCCAGGCGCCACTTTTAAGTTGCTTAACTGTGCCGCACAAATACAGCCGGCGCACCGCTCGGGTCGCAGCAACATAGAGCACCCTAGTGCTCTCAAGGCGGGTTTTAAGACTGTCTTCACGCTTTAGATAGCTGTAGACGCTGTCATCCTCCTCGTCGTGAGCACCTAGGGGCGCCATAATCAGCGACGAATCGCTGTGCTCATCTATATGCTGCTGCCAGCGCAGAAGTTGTTTTTTATCGGATCCTGAGCCGCGACTGAGACCGGGCAAAATGACATGATCAAACTCCAGGCCCTTGGCCTTGTGGATCGTCATAATTTGGATCACGGATTTGGCACTGCCGTCACTGCTCTCGGAACCGCTATCATCGGGGGAAGGCGCTGCATAGAGCTTATCCACGGCGAGCTGAAAACTGTTCCAATCGGTGAGAGTAGCGCCGGTCTGCCAGTTCTCCAGAAGATCTAAATAGCTGCGAGCATCGCTAAGATCGGCACTGTCTTGAAGCGTGGCCGGACCACCCAAATCGATCCACAGCTGTTCGACTGTAGCGCGCAAATTAGTGCGGCCACGATTGTTCCAGGCGGCTTGCAAAAGTGGAACTATACGCTGCAGAGCTTGCTGGCCATGTCGAGTAAGAGGAAGGCTAGACGTTTGACTAGAGGGATGACTAAAGGAGTCTTCAAGCAAGCTAATCAGCGGGGCCAATATGGCATTACTTTGTTGATAGCGATTTTCGCTATGGTTTTCAACGCTATTGGCCACAGCTAATAAATCCCCCAGGCTGAGTCCGCAAAACGGCGCTCGTAAAACCGCTAACCAGGCAATTTTATCTGCCGGAGAGAGCAGGGCGCGGGTTAACGAAAGCAGATCAATCACCGGCATGCGGCTTGCGAGCGGTGTTATATCGATAGCCTGCCAGTAGAGTTTGGCCTCACGCAGCGCCGGAATAATGCTGCGCAGATGACCGCGCCCGCGCACCAGTATGGCAATCGACTCCTCGGGACTGTGATCGCGCAAATCACTGCAGAGTGTGGCTATATAGCTCGCTTCATCGCGCTTGTGGTCGTCCCCAGCAAAGCCTTGAAAGCTGACAGACTGTCCCTTATCTGCAGCTTTTACTGCCACCGATGGTGAATAGGGTATAGCCCCGCGACTGATATCGGCACGCGCTGGGAAAGCCGCGGTAAAGGCACTGTTAACCCATTGAATAATGCCTTCCTGAGAGCGAAAGTTAGAGCTTAGTGTTAAAGGTGTGCATTGCACTGGGCCAACCGGATGGCGCTGGGCATTGAGAAATAGCCCAACATTGGCATTGCGAAAACCGTAAAGAGATTGCATGGCATCACCAACCAAAAACAGCGTGCGGCCATCGTCCGGTTGCCAGCCACCAATTAGCTGTTCGAGCAATTTGATCTGTGCCGCTGAAGTGTCCTGAAACTCATCTACTAGTATATGCCGCAACTGATAGTCGAGACGCAGGGTGATATCGGAGACCACCCCATCCTCGGCTTCAGGTTCCAGAGCATTTAACGCCGCCAGGGTAATGGCGGGGTAATCACACTGGCCCTGCTGTTGAAAAATGACATCCAGTTGTGCGGCCAATAGGGGCAGTAAAAATCCCAGTGCATCGAGTATTCTCTGCTGAGATTGATCAATCTCGGCGTCTGGAAGGTACATCACATTGGCAATAATTTCATTTAGTTCAGGGCGCTCGCGACACCAGTCCAGGAGCACCATAAGCCGTGCTTTGATCTCTTTTTGATCACTGGGGAATCCCTGCTTAACAGTGATGGTTTTACGCGGTTCATTGCTCTTGGTTACTAACAGACCGAGGATCAGCTTCCACTGAGAGACGCCTTCAAGCCCGACCTCCGGAAGCTCGGTAAAGCTACCCAGTTCGCTGAGGGCAAGATTATCTTTGGGGGCAATATGCTGTGCGGCAAAATCGACCAGCTCGATAAACTCACCGGCGATAGGCATTAGCGCTTCATCTAACTGCAACAAATTATCAGCCACCACCTGTTCTATAACCTGCTGGAAATATTGGCTGTTTTTGCCGGCATCATAAATTAGTGGCAGCCATTGCTCGCGCTTGCCCAGTAACTCCGAGAGCAGGGTTTCACAGCGCGCCATATCATTGCCGGTGTGAGCTAATAGCACGGCCAATTGTTCAGCAACAGGACCAGCTTCTTCAATTTTATCCAGCAGCGCCCGGGCGGCACTTTGGTAGTGAATCTGCGGTTGCTCACTGGGCTCTGGGATAGGGCCAAACTTGGTTTCAAGGGCAAACTGACTGGCAATATAGCGGCAGAAACCATCGATGGTTTGAATCCGCAGACGGCCGGGCATATCCAGAAGGTTCCAGCCCAACTGTCTGTTGCGCTCAACCGCCGCGGCAGCCAGATCCCAGGTTTGTGCTTGATACTCATCAAGCGGTCGCGGCGTGTAGGCAGCCTGGCGCAGAGCACTGTGAATACGGCTGGCCATTTCGCGAGCCGCCTTGCGGGTAAAGGTGATGCTGAGAATTTCCTCAGGATTGTCCACGGTGCAGAGCAAGCGCAGAACCCGCTGGGTAATGAGTCCGGTTTTTCCTGAACCTGCCGGGGCAGAGACAATAAAGCTCTGTGAGGCATCTAGTGCCTGACGGCGCTGTTGTAGATCGGCAATCTCAGTCATTAGCTGATCTCTCCTGTAGCTGCCAAACTACTAAAAGACCCGGCCACTTCGGCATTGATATCCGCTTCCTCTGACCAGCGATTTAACGGCAGCAGATAATCCTGATAGCCAAACTGAGTCTGGTCATAGACTTCGACACTGGCATGGCCGCGCACAAACTCATCGGCGAGACGATTCAACGCACTCTGCCAGGCGTCAATCTGCTCTGCCCACTGCTGGGAGAGATCCATATCACCAGTGACTTTTTCACTGGCTAAAAACTTGCTGTCGGTGCTGCCGACAAATTTAATTTTGCCGCCTTTTATTTGGGCAAAGGCACAGCCATTTGCCCGGGGATTACTGGCTAGTACATAGAGGGGTAACTGGGGATCCACAGGTCGCGCGCCACTCCAGCTGGACTCTTTCACCGCGCCAGATTTGTAGTCAATAATCAGAAGTTTATCGCCAATTTTATCGACGCGATCGAGTCGTAAATTAATGTCTAAATCACCAAACTGCACTCGACTTTTACTTTCCAACGCCACCACCTCAAAGGGCGGCCGCAACTTTTCCTCTTCCAGCCACTGCGCCAGGAGCTTTTCCAAGCGCTGTTGTTCGAGGCCGCGAAAACGATCGCCACGGAGGATTGTATGCTTGGGCGCCCATTCGGTGAGTGTCTCCTCAATGGTGGCGGCCAGCTGCTGTTGTAACTGCCTATCCGTCAGACCCTGCAATGTAGCGGAGCTTTTCCAGATACCCCAGAGGCGGAAAAGGATTTCATGGAGCAGTGAACCGCGATCCATAGCTGAGAGACCCTGAGTGGGTTCCTCTAGAGGCTCAGCCTTTAGTCTATGGGTAACAAAAGCATTAAACGGACAGATCGATTGATTTTTTAACAGATTGCTACCACCGCGAATGGTTTCCAATTTAGGATTATAGGGCGGTGCTTGATCGGCCAATAGCTGGCATTGATAGGTTTGGTAGAGCCAAGGCGGATGAGCCTGTGGGTATTCGACTAATGGCTCTTTATTGCCTTGATGCTCTTGATAGAGGGCAATATCCGTAATCAGCGGGCTCGGGTCGAGCTGCTCTTCGCCACGTATTTTTGGGTAGCTAACAATCAATCGACCACTATTGTTTTTGTAGCCCTGTAGTAATTTATGGGCAATCTCTAACTCCCGCTCTGGCAAGCTGTGGGGCATTTTATGTTGGCGTTGAAACTCTGCCGGCAGCAGCTGGTTAATCGCCACCGAGGCGGGAAAATTTTGGCTGTGCATATCAACAATCCACAGCTGATCAAAGCGCAGTCCCGAGGCCTCTAACAGGCCCAGTATTTGCAGTGGTGCATCGGCGGTCTGAGGATGGAAGACAGAATCTTGAGCCAGCTGTTGCAGGTGTTTAAAAGCGGTGGAGAGCCCCACTTCAATCCCTAGGTTATCCAGGCCGTTAAACTGTTCCAGCAGTCGATTCCAATGTTGGCGCTGCTGATATTCAAGGCTATTAACTGTGCGTTTACCAGGCCAACCGAGGTCCGCAAGGTAGCTGGCAAAGAAATCACCCCAGGCAGCAAAGCTCTGCTGGCTATTAATCTGGCGGCGCTCGTAGTCGCGCAGGTTTCTCAATGTGTTGAGAACTTTTGACTCACCCGCGTGGTTATCAATTTCCGCCTCAAGGTTGTCAGTGTTCTGATCCTTTGGAGTAACTGCAGTAATAAATTGACTGAGACTAAAGTCAAAGCGATTGCGTTTGCGCAATAGTATTTCGCTATCAGCGCGAAAGGCCAGAGGTAACTGATCAAATGCGGAGTAGGGGGAATACAGCAGATGCAACCATTCACTGAGGGGGCGCTTATCTTTTAATAGGCCAATCATCAGCAGGGCGCTGTTAACCATGGGCGTGTCGCGCAGAGCAGTACCAGCTGAGATATTGGCAATGACTTCTGTGCCCTCTCTAAATTCTGTGTCCGCGCTAGGCAAATTATTATCGACACTATTAAGCGCCTCATTGACCACCCGCGCCACGCGCTGCAGTGAACTATTGAGTTCTGGCACCACAATACCTATGCGCTGCTGGGGATTGGCTTTTAACTGCTGCGCCGCCCAGCTGGCCGCCAAGCGCAACTCTTGCTGCGAATCCTCAGCCTCAATACGCAGTACCTGCCCCTGAGTATTGGCCGGATCTAGGCTGACAACCTGATTGCTGGCGCTGGCAATAAGTGTGGCTTGCAGAGGCGGTGTGGATTGAAACCCATAAACCACAATCTCCGGTTCTAATTCCAGGGCACCCTGTTCGAAGCCCTGCTTAACCAGCTGCCAGCTACGCTGAATAGTGAGTAGTTTATTGCGCCGCAGCAGCTCATCGAAGCGACCGCACCAGCGTTTAAAATACTCTACCGAGGGATTCTCGCCGGGCACCTGAACGGCGCTCAGGTTCCAGTTCTCCAATGTCTTTAAGGTATCACCAGCCAGTTTGACAAAGTTAGCGGGCTGCTCGAGACCATCGTCGGCAATGGCCCGCTCCCAGTAGTAGCGGCTCTGCTGAGTACCGACTATAGCTAGGCCACGAACCAGTTGATGATTTTGGTCCTGAAGTTCATCCCAGCAGGCTCTTAGCCAGTGATCCACTGAATAGACCCTGGGTTGTTTCCAAGCGCTACAGGTCTGCGTTGAATTTTGGCTGATCTGCTCGCCCCAGGCTTGAATAATTTTTGCCGCCAGGCGTTGGTTCGGGGTGAGGATTAAACAGTCCCGGTCAATGGCGTCACGGAAGAGGCTGATATCTATAAGTGCTGGCAGCATGGCTAATGGGGATTTCCGTGAGTGAGTGTTTTTTAAATGCCGTCTCTAGGGACTCTATAATCGCAAAACAGCGGTGTAATTGACAGGGGACTGATACAATAAGGCCATGCAATTATCTATTAATATTATTTCGGTTTTTTGGGGCCTCGGAGGAGTCATTCTCGGCGGCGTTTTAGTCTTGGCGATTCTTCGTGGCAAGACTGCGCGACTCCAGAGCGAGCAGCTTCAGGCTCAACAGCAGCTCGACCAAGTAAGGGTCGAACAACAGCAACTTGAGGAGGTGCGCAGAGATTTGCTGACAGTTAACAGCGCCCTCGAGCAGAAGTTGCTCAGTCAGCAGACTCACTATCAAGAACAGATCGCACTCTTGGCCGATGCTAAGAAGACCCTGAGCAGCGAGTTTGAAAATCTCGCCAATCGTATCTTCGACGAAAAGCAGACTAAGTTCTCCCTGCAGAGCAAAGAGGCCCTGGAAGTAACACTCAGCCCACTGCGCCGCGATATAGGTGACTTCCGCAAGCAGGTTGAAACTGCCTATGATAAAGAGAATGCCGAGCGCAATAAGCTGGTGGGGCAAATTAGCGAACTGCAAAAGCAAACCATGCAGGTCTCAGCGGATGCCGTTTCACTGGCCACTGCGCTGCGCGGAGACAATAAGGCTCAGGGCAACTGGGGCGAGTTTATTCTGGAGAAATTGCTGGAGGATTCTGGCCTCACCAATGGCCGTGAGTACAGCACTCAGGTGGCCTTAAAAGATGAAATCGGCAAGCGCCGCAACCCAGATGTAATAGTCCATCTTCCCGAAGGCCGGGATATTGTTATCGATGCCAAAGTCAGTCTGGTGGATTACGAACGCTACTTTCACGCGGAAGACGAGGAGTCGAAAAAGCTCTGTCTGCGCCAGCACCTAAGCTCACTGCGCGCCCATATCAAAGGCCTGAGCAGCAAGGATTATGAAAACCTCGAGGGCGTCAACAGCCTCGATTTTGTATTGATCTTTGTGCCTATAGAATCAGCCTTTATGCTGGCTCTGGACCATGACCCGGAAATGATGCGCGACGCCTATGACCGCGGCATTATTTTGGTCAGCCCGAGCACATTGATGGTTACCCTGCGGACGATTAAAAATCTCTGGCGCTATGCAGACCAAAGTCGCAATGCTCAGTTAATCGCTGACAAGGCCGGCGGCCTCTATGATCAGTTTGTACTCTATATCGAATCTCTCGATGAAGTGGGCAAGCATATCGAAAAGAGTCAGGAGGCTTGGGATACAGCACATAAGCGTCTATCAAGTGGTCGAGGTAATCTTATTCGCCGTACACAAGAGCTGAAGAAACTCGGCGCCAAGGCGAAAAAGAGTCTGCCTGAGAATATGCTCGACGATGACCCGCTGTTGCCATTGGTTGGAACCAACCTGGATAGCAGGTTAGAGAGCGATAATACTGACGAGAAGGAATAAACTGTATGTTGTCGAACCCAATGTTGTTGCTCGCTGCAATCCTGCTGCTCTCTGTGGGCGGTTATGCGGCTTATTTAGCATTGCAACTCTACCGCCGTCGACAGCATCTTGAGAACAGTGCCAGAGAGCTGGAAAAGCAGCTAAAAAATAAAGAGAGCGAAGCGCGCCTGTCGGTACAGATTATTGCGCGCGCTCTAGTACAGAAGGATCTCAGTGAAACTGAAGCGGCCATGCGTATCTCTTGGCTGTCTCAGCAAATTGTGCTCAGTGCTGATGAAGCCCAGCATTTCAGCGTCTTTCAACAGCTTGCGGTAGCCACTGCCCATATTCCAATACTGGATGACTGGGCTGCTTTGGCTAAGGCTGAAAAGCGCCGACTCAACAGTGAGCGGGAGAGCATAGAGGCGAGCTATCGGGACTTTGTTCAGGCCAGTGCTGTCGAACT
>JAFMBU010000077.1 GCA_017858295.1 Porticoccaceae bacterium
CGGTACACGGTTATATCAGCCAGTCCGATAAAGGGGATCTGGTGATTGGTGCCGGTGTCGACAGTTATAACGGCTATGGCCAGCGCGGCTCTTTCCATGTGGTTGAACACACCATTCAAGCTATCTGCGAGCTATTTCCTGCCTTTAGTCGAGTGCGCATGAATCGCCAGTGGGGCGGTATTGTGGACACCTGCCCCGATGCCTGTCCGATTATCAGCAAGACCTCGGTTGAGGGTCTCTACTTCAACTGCGGCTGGGGTACCGGCGGCTTTAAAGCCACTCCTGGCTCCGGTTATGTATTTGCTGACACCGTGGCCAATGACCGTCCTCATCCACTGGCTGCGGCATTTAATATTGACCGCTTTAATACCGGCGCGCTGATCGATGAACACGGCGCCGCTGGTGTGGCTCACTAAACATGATTGCTAAAATCGCGAGAAAAATATGTTACTAATCCATTGCCCCCACTGTCAGGAACACCGCGAAGAGGAAGAGTTTAGCTATGGCGGCGAAGCCCACATAGTGCGCCCTCTGGAGCCTGAAGCGCTAAATGACCAAGAGTGGGGTGACTACCTGTTCTTTCGCACCAATTCCCGAGGTATCCACCATGAGATGTGGTATCACTCGGTGGGTTGTCGACGCTATTTTAATGCCACCCGCAATACCGTCACTTACGAGATTTTAGAAACCTATAAAACGGGCACCCAGCCAACTATCACTGGAGCTAAGTTATGAGCTCTAATCGAGAGAGTCCTAATCAAGTGCGCCCTAATCAAGAGCGCCCTAATCGTCTGCCAACTCATACCGGAACCGCTATCGACTTTACCTTCAACGGTGTGGCGCTGCAGGGCATAGCGGGCGACACTCTGGCTTCGGCGCTGCTGGCCAATGGCGTGAATGTAGTCGGGCGCAGCTTTAAATATGGTCGTCCCCGGGGAATCTTTGGCCATGGTGCCGAAGAGCCCAACGGCATTATTCAGCTGGGTTCAGGAGCGGGCACTGTGCCCAATCTCAAAGCTACCCAGGTTGAACTCTACCAAGGGCTTGAAGCGTCCAGTGTCAATGGCTGGCCCAGTGTGAACTTCGATGTAATGGGCCTAGTTGGCGCCTTTGGTCGCCTTATGCCTCCGGGGTTTTACTACAAAACCTTTATGTACCCGAAAAAACTCTGGATGACCTACGAGCACTTTATCCGCAAGGCTGCCGGTTTGGGCGCCACGCCAGTGGAAGCGGACCCTGACAGCTACGATAAACTCAATCAGCACTGTGATGTGCTGGTGGTGGGAGCAGGCCCAGCGGGATTAGTCGCCGCCCGGGAAGCTGCGCGCACCGGCGCCCGAGTGATTATTGCCGACGAGCAGTCTGAGTTTGGCGGCAGTTTGCTGGCTTCGAAGCAGTCTATTGATGGGCTGCTGGCAACGGATTGGGTCGCCAGTCTGGCGACTGAACTCAAGGCCTATAGCAATGTGCAGTTGTTGCCGCGCAGCACAGTGTTTGGCTACTACGACCATAATTTTTTAACGATCTTAGAGCGCCGCACAGATCATCTGGGCCTGACCTCTGCCCACCAGGTGCGGCAGCGTATACATCGGGTGAGGGCAGCTCAGGTAGTGTTGGCCACTGGTGCCTTTGAACGTCCACTGGTGTTTGCTCACAACGATATTCCCGGCGTTATGCTGGCCTCATCGGTGTCTACTTACGTCAATCGCTATGGCGTGGCCCCGGGCAATAAGCTAGTGCTCTTCACCACTAATGACAATGCCTATCAGACTGCCTTAGATTGGCATCAGACTGGTCGTGAAGTGGTTGCAGTAATTGATACCCGTGCAGATCCCAGTGGCGATATTGTCGCCGCGGTGAAAGCTCTGGGTATAGATGTGATTGCGGGCCATGGACTTATTGAAGCCCAGGGGCGCAAGCGAGTTAAGCGCGCCCTGATTGCTCCGATTAATAAGGCGGGTACCGAAGTAAGCGGTGCAGTGCGAGCTTTGGACTGCGACTTGATTGCCTGTTCTGGCGGCTGGAGTCCAGCGGTTCACCTGAGCTCCCATACAGGTGCCAAACCGATTTGGGATGAAAGCATTGTTGGCTTTAGACCGGGCAAATCCATTCAACAGGAGCGTTCAGCCGGAGCCTGCAGAGGCACCTTTGATCTGGCGGGATGCTTGGCCGAGGGCGCCAGTGCCGGTGCTGTTGCGGCCAGCCTCTCTGGTTATGGAGAGGGTAACAGGCAATTTCCAGTCTGCGCGGTGGAGGAGTTTGCCGAGCAGCCGCAGCAGGCCTTATTTTTGGTGCCCCATACCAAAAGCACCAGTCGAGCGCCGAGTCAATTTGTCGATTTTCAATTAGATGTCAGTGCCAGTGCCATTGAGTTGGCGGTGCGGGAAGGCTTTGAATCCGTTGAGCATGTGAAGCGTTACACCGCTCTGGGTTTTGGTACAGATCAGGGCAAACTGGGCAATATTAATGGTATGGCGATTTTAGCCAATGCCCTTGAACAGAGTATTGCCGAGACTGGTACGACAATCTTCCGTCCCTCCTACACACCGACGACCTTTGGCGCGATCGCCGGGCGCGATGTCAATAATCTATTTGACCCTGAACGCTACACCGCCATGCATCGCTGGCATCAAGAGCGCGGTGCCGAGTTTGAAAATGTCGGTCAGTGGAAGCGCCCTTGGTTCTTTCCTCAGCAGGGCGAGACCATGCAAGATGCGGTTAACCGTGAAGGGCTCGCGGTACGCAACAGTGTCGGTATTTTGGACGCTACGACTCTGGGTAAAATTGATATTCAGGGGCCGGACGCGGCAGAGTTTATTACCCGCATGTACAGCAATTCCTATTTAAAATTAGCGCCGGGAAAATGTCGCTATGGGGTGATGCTCAAAGAAGATGGCATGATCTTCGACGACGGCGTCTGTGCCTGTCTGGGTGAGAATCACTATCTGATGTTTACCACCACTGGTGGAGCTGCTGGGGTGCTGGCTTGGCTCGAGTTGTGGCAGCAGACCGAATGGCCGGATCTGCAAGTTTACTTTACCTCGGTGACCGACCACTGGACCACGGCTACGGTGACCGGCCCCAATGCGCGCAAGGTAATCGCCAAAGTCTGTAGCGATATAGAACTGTCGAATGAGAATTTCGCGTTTATGGATTGGCGCGATGGCACGGTGGCTGGGGTTAAGGCGAGAATTTTCCGCATCAGCTTTACCGGGGAACTGTCTTATGAAGTCAATGTGCCTGCCCATTATGGCCGCCATGTTTGGGAGGCCTTAATGGCCGCCGGTGAAGAGTTTAATATCACCCCATATGGCACAGAAACCATGCATGTTCTGCGCGCCGAAAAGGGCTTTATTATTGTCGGTCAAGACACGGACGGCTCCATGACCCCCGCAGATATGAATATGGATTGGGTCGTGGGTAAGAACAAAACCTTTAGTTTTATCGGCAAGCGATCCCTCCAGCGCAGCGATATGCTGCGGCAAAATCGCAAGCAGCTGGTGGGTCTAAAAACCTTGCAAGCTGAAACGGTTTTGCCCGAGGGGGCACAGATTGTCTTTGATGATAAGCAAGCAATACCCATGTCCATGCAGGGCCATGTGACGTCGAGTTATTACAGTGCCAGCCTGGGACATTCCATCGCCTTGGCGGTGGTTAAAGGCGGTCACAGCAGATTGGGGCAGATAGTCCATTGCCCTCTGGCGGATGGTCGCAGTATTGCAGCAGAAATTGTCAGTTCGGTGTTTTATGATCCCCAGGGAGAGCGTCACCATGTCTAATGTTATCAAGCTTGAATCGCCGCTGAATTATTTTCATGGGTCATTTAATAAAAGCAGCGCCCCTGAGAGACTGTTTAATGATCAAATCGATTGTGACCTAGTGATCAAAGAAGCGCCGCTGAGTGCCCACTTAAACTTGCGTGGGAATGCCGACGACAGCCACTTTTGCTCTGCAGTGGCCAAGGTTTTAGCTGTGGCTCTGCCACTGCAGCCCGGCACCTACCAGCGCAATGCTAATACCAGTATCTATTGGCTCGGTCCCAGTGAGTGGCTGATTGTACAGGAGGGCGGCGATGCCGCTGCCATAGAGGCGAGATTGAGGGAATCTCTAGAAGGCCATATCTCGATTGTCGATGTTAGCGGTGGCCAGACCTGTATTAATTTACGCGGTGTTGCTGTCGCCACCGTGCTGAAAAAATCCAGTATCTATGACTTTGAAGGCTGGGCTGCGGCCACCCCAAACTCTGGGCGCGTCGCGCAAACTCCCTTTGCCAAAGCGTCGGCGGCGGTCAGTAACAGGTCAGATGGTTCCTATGATCTGGTGATTAGGCGCAGCTTTGCAGACTATTTGGCCCAGTGGTTGTTGGATGCGGGTGCAGAGTTTGGCGTTCGCATAGAGCAAGGTTGACGGAATAAAGCGCTGTGGCCCCGTGCTGATGGCCACTGTCGCTCTATGAGCGCTGTTTATATTCGCCTTATCTCCTTATAATGGCTTTTTTGCATACTAAGCCGTCGCTACTATGAGTTACCAAGTACTTGCCCGCAAATGGCGCCCGCGTATTTTCGCCGAAATGGCTGGTCAGCAACATGTGTTGCAGGCGCTGATCAATGCTCTCGATCACGATCGATTGCACCATGCCTATCTGTTTACCGGGACCCGGGGAGTGGGTAAAACCACTATTGCTCGGATCCTCTCGAAATGCCTCAACTGTGAAGCCGGTGTCAGTTCGGTTCCCTGCGGTCAATGTTCCTCCTGTACTGAGATCAGCGAAGGGCGGTTTATCGATCTGATTGAGGTGGATGCTGCATCTCGCACTGGCGTAGATGATATGCGCGAGCTGCTGGACAATGTTCAGTATGCGCCCTCTAGAGGTCGCTACAAGATCTATCTTATCGATGAAGTGCATATGCTCTCCAAATCGAGCTTTGCTGCGCTGCTGAAAACCCTCGAAGAGCCGCCGCCTCACGTAAAGTTTTTGTTCGCCACCACGGATCCGCAGAAATTGCCGATCACGGTGTTGTCTAGATGTCTGCAGTTCAATCTTAAAAACCTCAGCGCTGAGCGTATTACCGAACATCTACAATTTGTTCTCGGTGAAGAGCAGGTGCCCTTTGAAGATGCCGCGCTCTGGTCTCTGGCACGGGCTGCTGACGGCAGTATGCGCGATGCTTTAAGTCTTACAGATCAGGCTATTGGCCATGGCGGTGGCCAGGTCAATGAGGGCGACGTCAGCGCCATGTTGGGCACGATCGAACGCAGTTATGTGGTTGATATTTGTCAGGCATTGATCTCCGGTTCAGGTACCGAATTGCTTGCTGCAATAGGCCGTATGGCTGAGCAGGCGCCGGACTATGATGCGGCCCTAACCGATATATTATCGGTCTGGCATCAGGTGGCCATTGTGCAGACGGTTCCCGAAGCGCTGGATAAAGGCGTGTCGAATTACTCTGAGTTGCTGGCTCTGGCGGCGGCGGTGAGTCGCGAAGACACCCAGCTGTTTTATCAAATCTGTCTGTTGGGACGCAAAGATTTACAGCTCTCTCCGGATGCCAAATCCGGTTTTGAAATGGTTATGTTGCGGGCACTGGCGTTTCGCCCCCAGACCTCGCCGCGAGTTGGCTCTGTGCCAACTGCTGCGGCTGCGGCAAGCAGCGGCACTGGTTCGGCTAACCCTGACAGTGCCTCTGCAGCAATTCCTCCGCCGGAGGTGGAGCCAAGCGTAAAAAAGTCTGAAGCGGTAGTCTCGGCGGTTGCCGATGACAGGCCGCCCTGGGAATCTCATGTCGAAACTGCGCTAGCTGCGCCAACTGTGCAGGCTGAAAAGGCTGCTGTCGCACCCGTTGTTGTGCCTCTTGCTGTACCTCTTGCTGTACCTCTTGTTGTAACTGGTGATGCAACTGTTGATGCAGCAGTTGTCGCAGATGAGGGCCAAGCCATTGTTGAACCAGTGGCGCAATCCCCGGCTCCATTAGTGGTTGAATCACCGGTCGAGCTCTATCAAGACGCTGTGCAACAGACGCCTCAAGAGACTAACGACCAGAAAGCATCATCGCAGGCGCCAGCGGCCATAGAGGTACCGGCCATAGAGGTACCGGCCCCGATCCCGCTGGAGCATTTTACATCCGACAACTGGATTCAGTTGCGCCGCCAGTTAAGCATAGGCGCGTCCCTGGGTGAGATTGCCAGCCACTGCCTCTATTTGGGTCGCAGCGGGCAACAGCTTAATTTTTTGATCGATAGCGACCACAACAGTCTCTATGACGATCCCCATCAGCAGCAGTTTAGTGAGGCCTTGAGTGACTATTTTCAGCAGCCAGTGACTGTTGACATTACATTGGGTGTCGCGGAGAAGGAAACCCCTCGTGCGGCGACCACTAGAGAGAAGGCCGAACGCTTGGTTGAGGCCGTAGAGAGTCTTAATGGGGATCCTGCAGTGGTAAAATTTAAACAGCTTTTTGATGGCGTGCTTGATGAGCGCTCAGTGCGTCCCATAGATTAACCTCCAAATGATTGAATAGAGAGTCCCATGGATATCAATGAATTAATGAAACAGGCCCAGCAGATGCAGGGCAAGATGGCGGAGATGCAAGAGCAGGCCGCCAATGTTGAGGTCACCGGTGAGTCTGGTGCTGGCATGGTCAAGGTCACCATGACCGGTCGTCACGATGTGCGCAAGGTCACTCTGGACCCTTCACTGCTGCAAGAGGATAAGGAATTTCTTGAAGACTTACTTGCCGCGGCGGTGAATGACGCTGTGCGCAAGGTCGAAGCTCAGAGTGCCGATGCCCTGGGTAAGATGACCGGCGGTATGAACCTACCCGCCGGCTTTAAGATGCCTTTTTAAAATTCCTGTTTAGTAAGAGAAACCCATAACCATAGGGCTAGACCGTGTACGGTAATGTAATTGATCAACTAATTGACGCTCTGCGTGTACTGCCCGGTGTCGGCAATAAATCTGCTCAGCGTATGGCTCTGCATCTGCTGGAGCGGGATCGCAGCGGTGCAACGCGGCTTGCTGAATCACTGCTTGAGGCGGTGGAAAAAGTGGGGCGCTGCGGTCAGTGTCGAACCCTAACCGAGCACGAGGTTTGCGCTATCTGCCGCAATGAGCGCAGACTCCCAGACCAGATTTGCGTGGTGGAAAATCCTGCGGACCTGTATGCCATAGAACAGGCCGGTAGTTTCCGCGGCAAGTACTTTGTCTTGCTCGGTCACCTGTCGCCCATCGACGGCATAGGTCCCGAGCAGCTGGGCATAGACCAGCTGGTGGAGCAACTTAAAACTGGCGCGATCAAGGAGCTTATTTTGGCAACCAATTTAACTGTTGAAGGCGAGGCCACGGCCCACTTTATTGCCGACAAAGCCAAGGCCCTAGGAGTTGCGGTATCGAGAATTGCCTATGGTGTGCCCATGGGTGGTGAGCTGGAATATGTCGATGGCGGCACTTTGAATATGGCCTTGCAGAGCCGTAAATCGCTCTAAATAAGAACTCTAGACCAAGAACTCTAGA
>JAFMBU010000078.1 GCA_017858295.1 Porticoccaceae bacterium
TCGAGGTCGTTGGGCCAAAATTGCGGATGAACCACTTTACCTTTAAAGCTAGCCACTTCGGGAAACTGCGGGTCATGAGGTTTCTCATAGCTGTAGTAGCCTGCGCACATATAGAGAAAGTTACAGGTCATCTGCACAGTTTGTTCGCTGTCAGATTGGCGGACTTCTAATGTCCACAGGGATTGTTCTGAAGACCAGCTGGCGGAGATTAGGCGGTGGCCGTAGCGAATATGTTGGTCGACTTTATGTTCAGCTGCGGTTTCGCGAACATAATCGAGAATAGAAGGGCCATCGGCAATGGCTTTAGCACCTTCCCAGGGTTTAAAGCTATAACCCAATGTGTGCATATCACTGTCGCTGCGAATACCGGGGTAGCGAAACAGGTCCCAGGTGCCGCCCATGGCCACGCGTGATTCCAGTAATAGATAGCTTCGGTCAGGGCATTTTTCGGCGAGATGGCAGGCCGCGCCAATACCTGAGAGACCAGCGCCAACGATAATCACGTCTCTGTGCTCTTTGAGGTTTTTGTGCAGTTCACTGTCTGAATGCTGTGCTGAAGATACCGACATGTAATTTTCGCCTTAGCCTATTTGTAGAAAAAAGATTCGCCTACTCTGTTACTTATTAGCCTCTGTTTATAGAATCGGCAGACCTTTTATCGGTTTTTTATTGCGCAACAGAGTCAGAGGCACAGTGATAAGTGGGAATAAGGTTTCGTAGTGTATGGGCATAAGGCGCTGGCACAGGTCTATAAGTTTAGCGTCGGCACCGACAAAAATACGCGGGCGTTTTTTGAGCACACCATTGAGCATAATCTGCGCTGCACGACTTGGATGCATACCGTTTCGCTGGAAGAATGCGGCCATTGCTTCCTGGTCTTCACCTATACCGGCAAGTTTGCCCATCAGGCGCTGAAAGGCATTGGCCGATTCCTTCGCTTCATTTACCCGTGCATTGCCAAGTATATTGGTGCCTATATGGCCAGGATGCACAGAGTGTATCTGTACTGAGCTTCCTTTGTGTTCCTTGACCAGGCTTTCGGTGAAACCGCGCACAGCAAACTTGGCGGTGTGATAAACCGATTGTCGTTCAACCACAATCATGCCAAAGATAGACGAGGTATTGATTAGAGCAGCTTCAGGCCGCTGCTTTAGATAGGGTAAAAAAGCGCGACTGGAGTTGATCACGCCATGCAGATTGATATTCATTACCCAGTCCCAGTCGTCTTCCGACAGGTCCTCAAAGGTTGAGTCAACGGTGACCCCAGCGTTGTTGAAGACAAGATCAACATGCCCATGTTGAGCAATGACCTGTTCAGGCAAGGCTTCAATCGCGGCTTTGTCGGCGACATCGAGAGCATGGCTAGATACCTTAACAGGGTAGTCCCGGAGCATCGCAATAGTCTCAGCAAGGGCTGCTTGATTAATTTCACAGGCGGCTATATTGGCCCCAGATCTGGCCAGAAGTATGGCAAGGTAACGGCCTATGCCTGATCCGGCACCGGTGATTACTGCGACTTTGTTAGAAAATGTTTTCATTGCGACTGCCCCTTTGTTAATTTTTTTATTATTGGGTGCGCATAACCAGGTTAGTGAGAGTCGTTTATTAGCCCTTTAAAGCATCATAAGGTCTTTAGGTTGTTCGTGCTGATTCTCGTCCAGCTATGGGTTTTCAGAGTGATAAATTAACAGGCTGAGAGTGAAATTGATAGACCTCTAAGGGGCTGTTTCTTTGTCCTAAATCCCATAAACTCCCATCTCAAATTGATAACAATAATAAATAGACTCTTTTATGCGCAATATATCTCCAAGCTTCCTCAAGTTGCTCTTTGGCAGCTGCCTGATTTCTCCCCTTAGCGTTTCCGCAGGCATTGTTATCGATGGGGTTCTCGATAAAGAGGAGTGGGCTGGTGCGGAGATTTACAGTGACTTTGTGACAGTGGAACCGCTCACCGGGGATTCAGCGAAATATCGGACTGAGGTGCGAGTGATCACCAATCCCGAGGGGATTTTTGTTGGCTTTAGCAACTACCAGCCAGCTTCAGTAAAACGTGTTAATCGGCAATTCCCCCGTGATGCACAGATTGAAGCAGATCGAAATGTAGTGAGTATCGACTTCGATAGCACTGCCCTGGCAGGCTATGACTTTACCGTGGGCTCGGCCAACTCACAGCAGGATGGCATTGTCACGCCCGGGGACTACTCCGGCGATTGGGATGGCACTTGGTATTCCCAAACATCGTCGGATGAGGATTATTGGTATAGCGAGATGCATATTCCATGGACTGTGGCGCCCATGACCGATGCCGGAAATGGCCGTAAGAAAATTGCTCTGTGGTTTTCCAGAGTGGTGTTTGATGAGTCCCTGCGCTTCGCTTTCCCTAACGCCTATTATTCGCGCCCCACTTTTATGGAAGATTGGCATCCGTTGGAGGTGGAGCAGGTATCCACCTCAACCCTGGACTGGTTTCCCTTTTTAAGCTTCAGCAGTGATCTGCAAAATGGCGCGTCGGGTAACTCTAATGAGGAGTTTAATGGAGGCCTGGATTTTATTTGGCGACCCAATAGCAGCAGCCAACTAACTGGTGCGATTAATCCTGATTTTGGTCAGGTGGAGAGCGATGATCTGGTGGTTAACTTCTCCGCGTTTGAAACCTTTGTTACTGAAAAACGCCCGTTCTTTACCGAGAACCAATCGCTGTTTAGCAGCAATATCCGCAATGGTGATCAAACGCTCTATACCCGGCGGATTGGCGCTGGCCCTGCAGGTCAGGGTAGTGGTCTGGTGGATATTGATCTTGCGGCCAAGGTGACCCATTTTGGTGAGACCGTTGACCTAGGTCTTTTTGTTGTTAGAGAGGACGACTCTAAGGGTAGTTTTGGTGGCGACTTCTTATCCAGTAGAGTACAGCGCACAGTTGATGGGTTGACTCTCGGGCATCGTTTAACCTATGCACAGAGATCGATTCTCGATCGAGAGGCGACAGTGCAGGTGCTGGATATGATTTGGCGCAAAGATGAAACCACAGAATTTCGCGGGCAGATTCTGCATGCCGATATTCAGCAGCAAGGGAATAATGCCAACAGCCAAGAGTCTGTGGACGAACAAGACTTCGCTGGCTGGGCTAGTTGGTCCTATGCGCCCAATGATGAGTGGTACCACAGTGTGTTTTTATCCCATTACGGCGATCAGTTTAATATGAACGATATGGGTTATATGAAGCGCAATGATTTTAGAGAGTTTTCCGGTAGCACTCGCCACGATCGCTTGGCGTATAAAGCTGACTCAAATATTCTCTCCAGCACCACGCTGTTTGAATATGGCTATATGGAGAATACCCAGGGTGACCGCCTGCAACTGCGCGCTGACTTGGATCATACCTGGACCTATAAATCGACTCGTCAGCTAGGTTTAAAGGTCGGCACCTCCTCCTCAAGCTGGGATGATCGATTGACTCGCGGCAATGGCCTGTTTGCCAAGCCGGCTGGTTATTGGCTAGAGACGCGATATTCAAGCCCGAGAGGTAACGACCTAACGTTCAATATTGACGCCAATATTGAATATGATGAAATAGAGAAAACGACTTTAAGTCTTGGTTTTAGTGCTCAGATATATCTCAATGAGAGGGTGACACTGGGCACCGATCTGAGTTATAAAAATTTACAGGAATGGTTGATCTGGGATGTAAATACAGCCCAGTTGGCGGGTTTTGAGGCTGATCGTTTTAATGCCGATCTGCGTTTTGATTGGTACCCCTCAGCGAGACAGGAAGTGCGCTTAAAATTTCAGTGGGTGGGAATAGACGCGCAGCAGGTCGATAGTTATCAGCTCAATAGTGATGGTACTCTGGGCTTGTCCCCTCGCGCAGCTGAGGATTTCAGCCTCAGTGATACGGCGTTGCAAATGCGCTATCGCTATCAGCTGGCGCCATTGTCAGATATTTTTCTGGTCTACAGTCGCGGCGGTTACTTCTCCAGTGATGATGGCGATGAGGGCCCAGGAACGCTTATTCGAGAAGGCTGGGATGGGGTTCAGGTTGAATCGATTATTGCTAAAATTCGCTATCGTTTCTAAGACTTTTTGCAGGGGCTAAAGAGCAGCCCAGTGTTTGGGCTGCGAAGTAGGCTGTTATGACCTTGCCTCAATAGCCTATTCGAGGCCATTAACCAATATAGAGGTCGAGGTGCTGCCGGCATTGCGATGCTTTGCAATTGCCTGATATTCATCAGACATCATCCAGGTCAAAGCGCTTTGCTTTGATGGGAACTCAATAATAACCGATCGCGTGGCCTGCCAATCCCCTGACAGCACCATTGGATCCTCGTCGACACTTAACATCTTGCCATCAAACTTTGCGAAGACCTCCGCAAAGCCACTCTCGTATTGATCATATTCGCTGCGATCGTGAATAGTGAATTTGGCAATAATATAAACGGTCATCTTGTTTCCTGTGTTTTAAATGAAAAGGCAATTGGCCTAAAGGCGCTTTGTGTCATTAGGCTTGTTCGGGAATTTTCTGCCCTTGACCATATAGCTCGTAGGTCGCTTTAAGCTTCGCGGGCAGTATATTAACCTTACTTAGGTCACCATTGATATGGGGCAGGGCAAGTACACGCTTGTCCATCACTTTAAACCACAGCCAGGGAATATAGGCGAGCAGATACATGCCGTAATAGCCATTGGGCAGTTCGGGAATATCATCAAAATTGCGCAGACTCTGGTAGCGGCGTACAGGATTGGCATGGTGGTCTGAATGGCGTTGCAGATGGAACAGTGCCAGATTGCTCATAATGTAATTGGCATTCCACGAATGATGCGGCTGGCAGCGCTCGTAGCGGCCATTGTCGTTCTTCTGACGCAGTAGACCATAGTGCTCAATGTAGTTGGCGGAGGTCAGCTGATACCAGGCCCAGAAGTTATGTATGGCCAAAAAGGGCAGCATAATCCAGCCAAACAGATAAACCAATGTACCCTGTAATACCAGGCTAATTAGGTAGGACTGGAGGATATTATTGTCCGCAGACCAAGTGCCTTTGCCCTGTTTGTTGAGCCGGGTTTTCTCTAGGTTCCAACCCCGCACAAAGGTGCCGGGAATTTCACGCAGGGTAAAGGCGTAGATGGATTCGCCCAGTCGCGAGCTGGCGGGGTCATCCGGCGTTGCCACCAGCACATGATGGCCGCGATTATGCTCCACACAAAAATGCCCATAGGCGGGAACTGCCAATACTATTTTGGCCATCAACTGTTCCACAGCAGTTTGCTTGTGGCCCAGCTCATGGGCTGTGTTAATCCCTAAGCCGCTGTAACCGCCGGCAATAATTGCCATAACCAAGACCATAAAAGGACTCAGATCATTGGTGCCAACCACATAGGCCATTACACCGAGTACGACAAAATGCAGGGGAACCGTGAGTATGGTCAGAATACGGTAATATCTGTCAGCCTCTAATTGAGGCACAAGCTCTTCCGGAGGATTATTTTGGTCGCTGCCAATCAGATAATCTGCAAAGGGCAGAATTAGATAGTTCACCGCCAGGGGTAGGGCTAGTGTCCACTGCATACCAGTTTGATAAAAGATAGCCACACCCATCAGCGGGAATGCCGGCATCAGCATGGATATTAACCATAGATAGCGTTTTTTGTCGGTGTAGGTGATTGAGCCTTTATCTGGATGCTCAAGAGTATAGGTCGCCATTGTGGTCTCCTTTTTTGTTTCGGGAACGTCTTTTTAATTGATTGTAATTGACAGATAGACCCGTAGGGGTGTCAAATGCAGTCAATCATTAAGTCATTTACCGTCAACTTTGTGGGCTTTTTAATTCGATTTTAGGTTGATTTTGGGCTGTTTCTAGTCGCTGCTTTGAGGTATTTATGAACTCTTTTGTATTGCCTGTATTAATCGATCTGCTTGCGGAGCAGGGTATTTCTAAAACTCGATTACTTGAAAATACCGATTTGGAGGGCTTTGATCTAAGCAAGGCGCAGCTGTTTAATGCCGCCCAAGCCGATGAGATTTGTGGCAAAGCGATTGCACTCTCCGGTGACAGGTTGCTGGGCATTAAGCTGGGTACTAAGTTGGATATGGTCTCTCTGGGCATTTTGGGTTATGCCCTGATGACCAGTGCCACGGTGGATGATGTGCTTAAATTATTGGTGCGCTATAAACGCGCGCTGCTGCCGAGTATGCGCATTGAGCTAATCTCAGGTGATGGGTCTGTGGAATTACGCAGCGCCGCGCCGCACCTGCCCCAGGTATTGGAACAGTTTTATAAAGAGGCCCTCTATGCCGGGCTGGTGACTAATCTGAATTTACTTACCGACAATCACGGCGCCAGTGCAATCCTTGAGTTGGATTATGGAGAGCCGGAAGATCGCGGGCTTTACGAATCGGTATTTGGTGTCAATATTCGCTTTAACTCCAACCGCTGTGGGCTGACCTTTGATGCCGAGAGCCTGGCAGTGGCTATCTCCACATCGGACCCTGTAGCTCAGGATGTATTTCGCCGCGAGTGCGATCGTATCTTGGCCAATGATAATTACTCTGGTGCTGTCAGTGAGCGAGTTGTGCAGCTGCTGCTTTTATCGCGCTCGGAATTTCCAACCGCTGCCGTTATGGCGCAACAGATGCATATGAGTGAAAGCACCCTGCAGCGTCGACTGGCGAAGGAGGGGACCCGATTCCAGCCGTTGCTGGATCAGGTGCGATATCGCTTAGCGCTGGAGTACTTGCAGGGCACAGATTTGTCCGCCTCAGAAATTGCGGCGCTGCTGGGGTTCAACAATTCAGCCAATTTCCGCCGTTCATTTAAGCGCTGGTCGGGCACAACTCCGCTGAAAATTCGCCTGGTTAGGCAACGGGTTACGGTTGATTGATTAGCTTCTCGGTTCCATTAGAGGGCGCTGTATTTCTGAAGAAAAAATTAATTAAATAAAAATGTATTCCTAAGTGAACTTCTCTGAAAGTAGCTGTCTTACTTTATGTGCATGCTTCTTCCCCAAAGAAAATACACGTTTATATCCCCCCCTTAAAGAAGCCCTGGTAACCCAGGGCTTTTTTTTATGCATTGGAATTAGTGGGTCACTGCGGTTTTATTTTGTCATCCTGAGCAAAGCTGAAGGATCTTCTGCCGACTGGATGAGATCCCTCCACTGCGGTCGGGATGACAGGGATAGTGCAGTCGGGATGGCACCCGAGCTTGTCATCCTGAGCGAAGCCGAAGGATCTCCTGCCGACTGGATGAGGTCCCTCCACTGCGGTCGGGATGACAGAGATTGTGCGGTCGGGATGACAGGGATAGTGCAGTCGGGATGGCACCCGAGCTTGTCATCCTGAGCGAAGCCGAAGGATCTCCTGCCGACTGGATGAGGTCCCTCCACTGCGGTCGGGATGACAGAGATTGTGCGGTCGGGATGACAGGGATAGTGCAGTCGGGATGGCACCCGAGCTTGTCATCC
>JAFMBU010000002.1 GCA_017858295.1 Porticoccaceae bacterium
TTTAGGCAATACTCACATTCGCGACATTCTGCGGTGTACAGCGGAATCACATGATCACCTGGCTTGAGGCTCTTAACGCCCGGGCCTACTTCAACCACAACACCTGCACCCTCATGGCCCAAAATAGCGGGGAATGCGCCTTCGGGATCATCCCCAGACAGCGTAAATGCATCTGTATGACAGACACCCGTGGCTTTCATTTCGACCAGCACTTCCCCTGCTCTTGGCCCGTCGAGATCCACTTCTACCACTTCTAATGGTTTACCTGCGCCAAACGCTACTGCTGCCTTTGTTTTCATGCTTTGAATCCTCTGGGAAATACTTATAAGTAAAAGTTCTTGGCTGTAACTATGACCGGGTGAATGGTCGGATTGATTTCCATCTTAGGCGAAAAGCGGTTATTTTGCCTACCAGATTAGTTTCCTATAAGAATAAATAATACACATCAGGAAATATCATGAGATCCGTAATAATTACTTACCTATGGCTATTAAGCTTTCCCTTTGCCGGCAGTGCGGCATCCAGTGCCGAGAGCCTAGATATCAATAGCGTTACTGACGACTTGATCATCTTCACAGCGAAGAAAATTATCACCATGGAATCTGCCCTGCCTGAGGCCACCGCGGTGGCTGTCGCCAATGGTCGCATTGTCTCAGTGGGTTCATTGGAGTCTCTGAGTAGCTGGACAGGTCAAAAAGACGCCCGCATCGACCGTCGCTTTGAGGGCAAGGTGATTATGCCCGGCTTTATTGATCCCCATGTGCACCCTTCGCTGCCCGCGGTCCTGACACAGTTTCCGTTTATTGCCCCAGATGATTGGTCATTACCAACGGGAGAGTTCCCTGGCGCCAAAACCCCCGAGGCGTATCTCAAACGTCTAAAACAGCTGGTTGCCGAGCACAGTGACGAAAGCGTTCCCTTTATTGCCTGGGGTTATCACCCACTGTGGCACGGGGACCTGTTTCGCGAGGAGCTCACCGCCCTGTTTCCCGGCCAACCAGTGATGCTGTGGCACAGATCCTTTCATGAAATTGTGGCCAATGATGCGGCGCTTGAGATGCTCGACATAAAACAAGCGGATCTGGCGGGCAATCCCTTAACGGATTGGGCCAAGGGGCATTTCTATGAGAATGGGATGTACGCCCTAATCCCGAAAATGCCATTCCTGTTTGACCCTGCGCGCTTTGGCAGTGGTATGGAGAACTTTATTCAAATGGTTCATCAGGGTGGCGTGACCACAGCCTTGGATATGGGTACAGGTGTATTTGGCAATCCGGACGCTGAGATCGACTTGATTCGCCATACAGTTGAAACACTGCAGGCACCGGCTCGACTAATTCTGACGCCGATTATTACCGACTTTATAGGCCGCGGGGTGTCCATTGAGGATGCCTTGGTGCAAGTGGATAAATGGCGAGCACAAAACAGTCATAGAGTAATGTTCGACCGGCGCTTTAAACTGATGATTGATGGGGCTATTTACAGTGGTCTGGCCCAGTTTAAGTTTCCCGGTTATATCGATGGCCATCAGGGTGTATGGATGGTACCGGCTGAGGTGTCTCAGCAGTGGGCCCAGGCATTCTGGGATGCAGGCTATCAGATTCACGCCCACACCAATGGCGATGGCAGCGCCGAGGTGTTGATTGATCTGTTAAAAACCCTGCAAAAAAATACGCCCAAAAGTGATCATCGCTTAGCGCTGGAACATTTCGCCTACACTACAGAAGATCAGAACCGACAGCTTGCGGAGCTCGGTGCAGTGGTCTCCGCCAATCCCTACTATCACTATATGCTCAGCGATATGTACAGCGATCAATGGTTGGGTGCCGACCGTGGCAGCCAGATGGTACGCCTGGGTTCTCTTGAGCGGCTGGGCATGCCCTTCGCCTTTCATTCCGACAGTCCTATGGCACCATTGGAACCCCTGACGCTGGTTTCTGCGGCAGTAAATCGCGTCACTATTAATGGCAATCTTACCGGCGCCAATGAGCGGGTCAGTCTCCACGCAGCTCTGCGCGCCATCACCATCGATGCAGCATGGGTAATGGGCTGGGAAGATGAGATTGGATCGATTCGCGCAGGTAAAAAAGCCGATTTTACAATTCTTGAGGCCGACCCCTATCAGGTTGGGTCCAAAGACATAAAAGATATCAAAATTTGGGGCACTGTTTTTGAAGGACTGCCGGCGCCGTTATAGTCGGCAAGTTACATCAAAAAACAGCAGGTCTGACGACTATTTAATCAAGCCCCAATGGGGCAGCCATTTTAGTCCCACCGGTCATAGGTGGGAGTTTCGCTGGCGCATTTTTGTCGTTACTATTATCGGACTGGTACGTAAAAATAATAAGTAGAGGAAACATGAAAATGTTTAAAGCTCTCGTCAGATCACTATCGTTAATACTCCTTCTAACCCTACTGGTTTCCTGTGGCGGCGGATCCAATCCGACTGCAACTGCAGGCCTGGCCACAGAGACAGATGAAACACCAGAGGTTGATCAATCATTCGTCTGGCAAGAGGCCACGCCTGAATCTGTCGGTATGGATTCTGTGTTATTAGGGCAGGCTTTTGATCAGGCTTTTGTCGATGGTAGCTACACTCAAGCCGCCCTGGTAGTCAAAGACGATAAACTGATCTACGAGCGCTACCGAGGCATTCTGCCAACAGAAGCGGCCAACCTCACGGCGACCACTGTTCTCGACAGCCAAGCAGGCTACGGCACCCGCGATAGAGACAGCCTTGCAACTTCCTGGTCAACGGCAAAATCCTTTACCAGTGTGTTGGTCGCGATTGCCATTGAACAGGGTTTTATCGAATCACTCTCGGAACCGGCCTCAACTTATATAGATGAATGGCAAGGGGATGACAGAGCCGCAATCACAATTCGCAATCTCTTGGATATGCGCTCTGGGCTGCCACTAGTTTGTTATGACGTTGCCGGACAAAGTCTCGGCGTCTGCACCAATGCTGGCGCCGCTGGCGGTGATTTAATTTTCTCCAACAATCAGATGTCCGCCTGTATTGATCGCCCACTAGCAGCCACCAATGTCAACCAACCCTGGCATACAACTGGGGCAATCTGGCAGTCCGGCTACTGGCTCTATTCTAATTGCGACACCATGGTACTGGGGGAAATTCTCTACCGAGCCACAGGCCAGGACCTGCAGACTTACGCCGACCTGCAGCTGTTTTCTAAGATCGGTATGCAAGCCCAATGGTGGCGAGACAACGATGGCACTAGTCAGGTGGATGGCAATTATTTAGCCTATTGCTGTCTCGATGCGACGCCACGTGATTTTGCAAGATTTGGGCAGTTACTGCTGAATAATGGCCTATGGGATAGTGAACAGGTGATTCCCAGTGCTTACGTGGACAATATCAAAAACATTACTCTCGATTCTGTAGTGACTGAAATAGGCGGTGGAATATTTAGCTACGGGCTGAAATTTTGGAGCATAATCCCTGAAGTCCAAGAGGATGGTGTGGTTTATCCACTGCCGAATACGCTGATTTCAACCACCGGCTTTGATGGTCAGTACATCAGCATAGATTTTGACAACAATATTGTGGTGGTGCGAAATAGCCTTTACAGCCCGATTATAAATGCCTCCGATGAACGGAAAATGACCATCACAGCAAGTGACTTGGGCGCATCTAGCCTAGTTGGCTCTTTACCCAGAGGCCTGGCCTTAACTGCCGGATCTAGCTATGTGCACCAAAGGCTTCTCTATGGAGTCAATAAATCCATTATCGCGTCAGACTAACTGGGGCCGTTTCGCCCACAAACAATTTTAATCATAATAAAAAAGGTAATACCATGAGCGACATTATTCTCTACGTACTAGCACTGACTCTCTTTCAAATCTGGCTGCTACCTATGGCCGTCAATTTAAAAAATAGCGCTTACCTGCTCTCCAACCGCGATGAAGAAGTTGAAACCTCGGTGACCTTTCAACGGATCAAACGCGCCGCCGCCAATCTTCAAGAAACCCTGCCCATTTTTCTTACTCTGGCACTTTTATCCATGATTATGGATGTCGATATGACTCAGGCTGCGACTGCCTGGTTGGCACTGCGTGTTATTCATCTGGCTTGCTATAGCCTTGGCTTTGCCATGCTTCGCAGCCTTAGCTGGGTCGGCTCCGTGATTGCACTGATCTACATGGCGCTGCAGTTAGTCTAGGCGATCCTGACCTTTTAAAAACAACCTTTAAAACCAGTTTTTTACAACAATAGGTGCCAGGCGTTGTGACATAGACAACGCCCAGTCACCAATGGAAAAATACTATGCGCACCAAAATCTCTTTAGCACTAGGAATATTATTACTCACAGCTTGCAGTGGACCAGATGACTCATCCACCGTCAGCAATGAGCAAGCAGCAGCCACTGCTGCTGCAGCTCAGTCCGATACCTGCGACAATTTTAATGTCGATGGCACTGCACTATTTGGCGATCTGCATGTTCACACCAGCTACTCCTTTGACGCCGCGGCCAATAGCCTGGGCACCACACCTACAGATGCTCACCGCTATGCCCGGGGTGAAGCCATACCGTTTTTCCCAGTGGATAAGCAGGGTGTTCCCCTAGGCTCAGTAAAGATTGATCGACCATTGGACTTTCTTGCAGTCACAGATCACGGTGAATTTCTCGGCGAGCGAGCACTGTGTCGCACCGAAGGCTCACCGGCCTACGCCACGACTTTCTGTAAAAATTATCGCGCCAATGAGCGTCAGGGCATGATGATGCTGGGCTCGGTGATCACCACCGAAACCCCGGAGCGAATTGAAGAGATCTGCGGCGCCGATGGCAGCCAATGCAGTGACTATGCCGAGTCACCTTGGCAGGATATTCAGTTGGCGGCCAATAAAGCCAATGCTCCCTGCGAATTCACCAGTTTTATCGCCTATGAGTACACAGGTACACCGGGCACATCGAACTATCACCGCAATGTTATTTTTCGCGACAACAATGTTCCCGCCAAACCGGTTAGCTATATAGATGCGCCTATAGATAGCAAACTCTGGTCGGCACTGGATGCGGTCTGTGATATTGCCGAGGGTTGTGACTATCTGACTATTCCTCACAATTCCAACCTGGCCAACGGACGTATGGCGCCCTATATGCAGCTTGAAGATACCACTGAAGCCAAGCGTGCCTATGCCACAGCCCGTTTAAAGCGCGAGCCCATAATGGAGATCTTCCAGCATAAAGGCGGCTCCGAATGCATCAATGGATTGAGCAGTGTCTTTGGCGCACCTGATGAGCTCTGTGAAGTCGAAGCAGTGCGACGCATGGGCGAAGATAAAACCTATGCCACTCGCAGCTTGTCCGAGGGTACTCTGACTATGGGTCAGGCATCTGAAGTGACCGCAGAATGTGAGCCTGGCCAGACCGGCAGCAATGGCATGCTCGGTGCTGGCTGCGTTCATCCTACTGACTTCCAACGCTCGGGCCTATTGGTGGGTCTGCTCGAAGAACAGTCGATCGGTTTAAATCCGGTTAAGCTCGGCACCATTGCCGCCACTGATACTCACTCAAGTACTCCAGGTGCCGTTATTGAAAGCGCTTGGACTGGTGCTGTGACTGGCGAATCAAACCCGGCTGAGCGACTCAAGCCAGGCCTGCTTACCAGTGGTATTGATGGCAACCCAGGCGGTTTGGCCGGTGTCTGGGCAAAGGAAAATACCCGCGATGGCGTCTTTGATGCCATGTTGCGCAAAGAAGTGTTTGGTACTTCAGGTCCGCGTATCCGACCGCGCCTGTTCGCTGGCTGGGATCTTAAACAGGGTCTCTGTGAAGCTCCAGATATGGTTGCTCAAGCCTATGCCTCTGGCGTTCCTATGGGCGCTGATTTAGTGGCTGCTGGGGACAGCGGCAAAGCACCGAGCCTGCTCGCCTACGCCGCTAAGGATCCAGATGGCAAGCCACTGGTCGCGTTGCACCTGATCAAGGGTTGGATTGATGGTGAAGGCAAAATGCACAATGAGGTAATAACTGTAGCCGAAGCAGAAACTGGCGCTGACAGTCTCTGTGTGGTGTATAGGGATAACAACTTTGACGCCAGTCAGTCAGCCTATTATTACCTGCGCGCCGTAGAGCCTGAGACGGCCCGCTGGCACACCTATGACTGTGCAGCATTGGCTGAGGCTGATCGACCCGAGGTTTGCTCTAACGGCGCTTATCCTGACAAGGTTCGCGAGATGGCTTGGACCTCGCCGATCTGGTATCAGGGCCAGTAAGTCTAATCGGCCGCCGTCGCAAGGCGCGCGGCCTGCTGGCGCAGTAGAAACTTTTGCACCTTGCCCGTGGACGTCTTGGCGATAGCGCCGATTACATAGCGACGCGGCACTTTAAAACCCGCCAGATGCTCTTTGCACCAGGCGGTTAAATCCTCTATTGAGACATCACTGCCCTGTGCCAGTTCGACAAAGGCGCAGGGTGTCTCCCCCCACTTGTTATCTGGCATAGCCACCACTGCGGCGGCGACTATCTGCGGATGCTTGTGCAATACCTCTTCAACTTCGATCGATGAAATATTTTCACCACCGGAAATAATAATATCCTTGGAGCGGTCTTTTAGCTGAATATAACCATCGGGATAGACCACGCCAAGATCGCCGGAATGAAACCAGCCACCTTTAAAAGCCTCATCGGTGGCGGCGCGGTTCTTCAGATAACCTTTCATCACCACATTGCCGCGAAACATCACTTCACCTAGGGTCTCGCCGTCCCGGGGAACCGGCTCTAAGGTCTCTGGGTCTAGTACATCCAGTTCTTCCAGCGCATGGTAGCGAACGCCCTGACGCGCCTTTAACGATGCCTGTTGTTGCGCCGGCAATGTCTCCCACTCACTGTTCCAGTCATTCACCACCGCCGGGCCATAGACCTCGGTCAGACCATAGAGATGGGTGACGTTAAAGCCCGCCTCACGCATATCGGCCAGCACTCTTTCGGGGGGCGGGGCAGCGGCGGTAAAAAAGTCTACCTGTCGTTGCAGCGGGCGTTTAACCTCTGGTTCGGCATTTAAAATGGTCGACATGACTACAGGTGCGCCGCACAGATGGGTGACCTGATGTTGATCCAGTGCCCTCCAGATGGCGTCAGCACGCACTTCGCGCAAACAGACATGGGTGCCGCTCACTGCGGACAGGGTCCAGGGAAAACACCAGCCATTGCAGTGAAACATCGGCAGGGTCCAGAGATAGACTGCATGTTTAGGGATCGACGCGGTAATCGCATTGCCCTGGGCCAATAGGCAGGCACCACGATGATGATAGACCACACCTTTAGGGTCGCCGGTGGTGCCGGAGGTGTAATTGACGCTGATGGCATCCCACTCATTGTTGGGCATCAGCCAGGCAAATTCAGCATCGCCACCGCTCACCAGTTCTTCGTAATCCTCGGTTCCCAGTCTTTCACCTGTTTGCCTGTTCTCTGCAGCCAGTACCGGATCAGCATAATCAATCAGCAGCGGAGTGACCTGAGTGGTCTCAAGAGCAGCGGCTATGGTCGATGAAAAACCGGTATCAGTGATCAGCAGTTTGCTCTCCGCATGATCCAACTGAAAGGCGATAACACCGGCATCCAGTCTGGTGTTCAAGGCATGTAACACAGCCCCACACATCGGCACTGCATAGTGCGCCTCAAGCATCGGCGGAGTATTCGCCAGCATCGCCGAGACCGTGTCGCCGCGCCCAATGCCGCGAGCAGTCAGCGCCGAGGCCAACTGTCGGCAGCGGCGGTAAAACTCAGCATAGGTAATTTCCAGGCCACCATAGACAATGGCGATGCGCTCGGGAAATACCGTGGCGGCGCGCTCGAGAAACGTCAGGGGTGTCAGGGGTTGGTAGTTGGCCTGATTTTGCTCGAGATCCTGATCGTAGATACTGGCCATGGACTAACTCCCCTAGAGAATATATTACAGCGCGGTAATCACTTGTCCTGCCAGACCGGCACGCGTTTTTCAACAAAGGCACCAATGCCCTCTTCGGCGTCATGGGCAAGCATATTGTCGACCATAACCTGTGATGTGTAGCTGTAGGCATCATCAAGCGGCATAGTCGCCTGCTGATAGAAAGCGCGCTTGCCCACCGCCAATGTCATACTCGATTTGCTGGCCATTTTTGCCGCCAGCGCCATAGTCTGCTCAGTCAGATCATCGGCAATGACTGCGCGATTGATCAATCCAATCTGCTCAGCTTTCTCGGCACTGATCATATCGCCGGTCAAGAGCATCTCCATGGCATGCTTGTTCGACACATTGCGCGACAGTGCCACCATTGGTGTGGAGCAGAACAGGCCGATATTGACGCCGGGAGTGGCAAAGCGCGCAGTCTCTGCAGCCAACGCCAGATCACAGCTTGCCACTAGCTGACAGCCGGCGGCGGTGGCCACACCAGCCACTTCGGCAACAACCGGTTTAGGGTTGTTGACGATCAGTTGCATCACCGAAGCACAGGTGTCAAACAGCTGTTTAAAGTAAGCCTGGCCGCCATCAGCGGCGCTGCGAGCAGCCGTAATTTCTTTTAGATCATGACCTGCACAAAATGCCGGACCATTGGCCGCCAAGACAATCACTCTTATGGATGGATCCAGCGCCGCTTCGGAGAACACCTGCGCCAGTTGTGTCAGCATTATTTCAGAGAGCGCGTTGCGACGTTTTTGATCGTTTAGCGTCAGCCTCAAAACACCGTCGACCATCTCTTGCAACAGGATTTCACTGTTGTTTGGGTTTTCCATAGTTGTGCTCCGGACTGATTAGAAGTTTATTTAGACTGCTATACCAGTCCAATAAGGTTGTTCCAATTCTATCTTGGGGCAGCGATTCATCACAACCTTGATTCCCGCCGCTTCGGCCAACTGCGCAGCCCGATCATTGACAATCTCCAGCTGCATCCACACGACACTGGCGCCCATAGCAATCGCCTCTTCGGTCACAGCCAGCGCTGCATCCGATGAACGAAAGATATCGACCATATGGATCGGCTGATCTAGAGCCCCATTGAGCGACGCTAAATCAGCGTAACAGTACTGGCCGAGAATTTGCTTTCCCGCCTCTCGCGGATTGACCGGATAGACTTTGTAGCCCTGCTCAAGCAGCGCCTGCATACAGCGATAGCTGTCGCGATCTTCACGCGGGCTCGCCCCCACCAGAGCAATGGTTTTCACCTCGGTGAGTATCTGCTTGAGATAGGCGTCGGGGTAATTGCTATGGTCAATTGCTGAAGTCATAAAATGGTCGCGTAAGTTAGAGTTTTTAATGATTATTTTCTAACCAGCCTTGCTGGCAATGCTCTTTTTCGGATCGTAAAACGGCCTTTCCACAACTCTAACAGAGCGACGGCCAAATGGGGTGACAATCTCCGCCTCGGTGTCCATCGCGCAGTGCTCGATGGACATCATCGCCAGAGCAATATTGCTTTTTAACCTTGGTGAGTGGATCGCCGAAGACACATGGCCCACTTTTTCGTCGCCAACATAGATAGGCCAGAACTCATTGTTAGCGCCAGTTAATGCTTCGCCATCAATCACAATGCCCACCTGTTTGCGGCGAATTCCCTGCCGCAGGATTTCCTGTAGCGCCGCCTTGCCGATAAAATCAGCTTCCATTTCCAAGTCGACTAGTCGATCGAGGCCCAACTCAAAGGGGTTAGTATTGCAGTCCATATCAGCGTGATATGAAAGCATGCCGCCTTCGATACGACGGATTGCCGATGTGTGCCCCGGCTGCAAACCAAAGGGCTGCCCCGCCGTCATAATGCGCTCCCACAGCTCATCTCCACGACTGCCATCACGCAGATAAATCTCATAACCTAACTCGCTGGACCAGCCAGTGCGCGACACAATTAATGGAATGCCATCGAGCTCATATTCCTCGAGCCAGTAATAACGCAGATCATGGACTTTGTCGCCAAACAAACTCTGCATAATTTCGCCAGAACGGGGTCCCTGCAACTGCAGGGGCGAAACATCTGGCTCGCAGATACTGACATCAAGGCCGGAATGAACTGCCACACCCTGAGCCCAGAGCAAAATATCGCTATCTGCCAGCGACAACCAAAAATGATTTTCCGCCAGACGCAGCAGGATCGGGTCATTCAAAACCCCGCCCTGTGCATTGGTGATCAACACGTATTTACACTGGCCAACGGCACAGGCGGAGAGATTGCGCGGAGTTAACATCTGTACAAACTCAGCCGCATCGGGGCCGGTGATTTCTACCTGGCGCTCCACCGCAACATCACTTAGGGTCGCAGCATTGACCAGGTTCCAGAAATTCTGTTCCGGGTCACCAAAATCCCTCGGGATATACATATGGTTATAGACCGAAAAGCCCGCCGCGCCCCAGCGCACAGTGGCGTCAAAATAGGGGGATTTGCGAATCTGGGTACCAAAGCCAAAGGCCTTAGATTGGTTTGAAGAAGATGAATTTGTCATGGACTAACACTCGAGTGAAGACGCGGGATTTTGCGCGAGTGTGATCCTAATAACGGGTTGCCGCTTGTTATTTTGCGACAGAGAAATGCAGCACTACGACATTAATATTGGGCCGGATATGTGGCGCTCGACGCCGTGGAAATCACTTGATAAAAGCACCAACATAGATCGGGATAGCGGTTGCGTAACCACCCAATACCATTAAACTGAGTTAAACAAATCGGTCATAGAGCCGGTATTTACTAAGGGGGAAAATATGATTCCACTGCAAGAAATTAGCCGCGTCGCGGATATCACTCGCTATCAAGCGCGACTTGAAGGCGACCGAGTTGCACAATTTTTTGAAGGCCGCGAAACCAGCTATCTCGAACTCGATCGTCGCGCCAGTCAAATTGCCAATGGCCTAATCGCCGCTGGCTGCACTCCTGGCACTCACATTGGTTATGTAGGTAAAAACAGCGACTATTATTTCGAAGTCATGACCGGCGCAGCCAAGGCCAATGTGGTGATTGCCGCAGTCAACTGGCGCCTCGCCGCTCCAGAGATAGAATATGTTCTCAACAATGCTGAGGTCGAGATACTCTTTGTTGGCGCTGAATTTTACGACGTCATCAAACAGGTCGCTCCGGCTCTAACCTCCCTGCGCATGGTCATTGCCGTTGATGATGGAGAGAGCAGCTGGACCTCTTTTACTCACTGGCGCGACCAACAGCCTGATGGCGATCCGCAGCTGTCCATTGACTTGGATGATGATGTGATACTGCTCTACACCAGCGGTACCACTGGGCATCCCAAAGGCGTCCAATTAACCAACAGAAATTATCTCGATCTATTAGATCAAGCGGCTAACGGTGGCTGGGGAGACTGGACTAGTGGCGAAGCCAGTTTAGTCGCCATGCCAATCTTTCATGTTGCCGGTGTCAATGTCGGCCTGATTGGTTTAGCTCAGGGTCTGAAAAACGTTATCTTGAGGGATATAGACCCAGTGACGATTTTGGACCTTCTCGAGCAGCATCGAATTAAATATGCGTTTTTTGTGCCCGCAGTGATTATGTTTCTCAATTCTGTTCCCGCCGTTCGCGACAGAGACTTCTCCAATCTGGAACTGATTCTCTACGGCGCCAGCCCCATATCTGAGGAAGTGTTATTAACCGCCACAGAGATTTTTAAATGTCAGTTTTGTCAGGTCTATGGACTTACCGAAACTGCAGGTGCTGGCACTTTCTTAGAGCACCAAGATCATGATCCGACAAGGGGAAAATTACGCTCCTGCGGTAAACCAGTGGCCACAGCTGAGGTGCGGATACTCGGGCACGATGGCGAAGATATGCCAGCTAATGCAGTGGGTGAAATACTCTACAGATCTGGCACCCTGATGAAAGGCTACTGGAAAAATGACCAAGCGACTGCGAAAGCGGTTCAAGACGGTTGGTTTTACACTGGCGACGCAGGCTATTTAGATGAAGAGGGCTATCTTTTTATTCACGATCGGATCAAAGATATGATTGTCTCCGGCGGTGAAAATGTATATCCCGCCGAAGTGGAAAATGCCCTGTTTGGTCTTGCAGAAATTGCAGATGTTGCGGTTATCGGTGTGCCCGATACTAAGTGGGGTGAGGCAGTCAAAGCGGTTGTGGTGCTGAAACCTGGAGAGACCACTAGCGAGCAAGAAATTATTGATTTCGCAAAAACTAAGATTGCCGGCTATAAGGTCCCCAAATCTGTCGACTTTACCGATGCACTGCCGCGCAACCCAACCGGAAAACTCCTCAAGCGAGAGCTGCGAGCACCCTACTGGGACAATAAAGAGCGGCAAATAAACTAGGCTGGCTGCTTTGAAATACACAGCTGAGAGTTGCACGCCCTGAAAGGCAGCGTTCTGCATTGAAAAGGGATTTGCGGTTAGCAACCTACTTCGCTAATGGTATTTCGATTGAGCACAGCGCTGCGAGATCTCCGCAACTTAACAGCAGACCTCTGAGGTTCGTTTAAAAGAGCAAAATGCGCGGTAATGAATTAATTACCGCACATGTTCACTATCTTTTTTATTAACTTTTAAACGGGCTAGCGCCGCGAGTGACTAGCAGCGTCACCAGCATCAACACGGCGGCAGTAGCACCATAGACCAAAAGCACATTTTTTAATCCGCCCAAAGGTTGATCAAGCATAACAACCACCAAGGGCGCGATAAATTGGCCCAGAAAGAACATACCAGTCCACAGTCCCGTCCCACGGCCCCTGACGCTCGGAGATAAGATACTCATAGTCCAAGCTAAGGTGCATGGGAGTAACATACCGGCACCCAAGCTAGTAACGATTGCGAATACTGTCGTGATTGACAGCGCAGATGACAGACCCATGCCGCCATAGCCAAGCGCAAACAACGCCATTCCAATGGCGAGAGGTTTTGGACCAGGTGATAGCACCTTTAACTTCGTAAAAGTAACTGCTCCAATCATCACACCAAAATTAAACGCCGCTCCAACAGCGCCAATTATGGCGGGACTCGCGTCTTGGACAAGTAACAAAATATCACCCAACTTTACTATAGTGGTGTAAAAGAATATCCCGACACCCAGAGTGATGAAGAGCAGAGGCAACAACGATCTCCAGGGGAGGACTCCTTTTGAATCGCTATTTTTCTCAATCACCGCAGGCTCAAAGAGTTTCCACAACACCAATAAGGCGATAGGTATTGCCATTAAGTAGAGAAGAAAAGGTCCGCGTGAGCCCAGGGTTTCGCCTAATGCACCGCCGATCGCAATAAGGACAATTGCGCTCAGACTGACGACGCCAATTTG
This sequence comes from Porticoccaceae bacterium, assembly GCA_017858295.1. Taxonomy (GTDB): domain Bacteria; phylum Pseudomonadota; class Gammaproteobacteria; order Pseudomonadales; family Porticoccaceae; genus HTCC2207. The sequence continues at coordinate 13,238 of JAFMBU010000002.1, forward strand.
TATGCCAATCCACTTTTCTCGGGCAGCCCCTTTGAAATAATCACCGACAAGCGCCGTGGCAACCGTCATGATGACGGCTTCAAAAACACCAAGACCAAAGCGCGCGCCAATAATCTGTTTTAAATCCGTCAAAAAGAATGGGATCGTCCCAATTACGGCATATCCAAGTAACGAGAAAAATAACAACATTTTTCGGCCAATACGGTCTGAGAGCCAGCCAGCCAGCGGCGAAAAAAGAGCGACACATAGCGCAGGTATAGTGAGCGCGATAGGAACAAGTGCCTCACTTCCGGAGACACCAGCGAACTCGCGCCCCAAAAGTGGCATCACCGGCACCAGAGAGATAATCGCCATAGCAGGCATAATCGCGGCTAAAACGAGAATAATTCCATGAATGTTGCGAGCTTCAGATACAATTTTAGTTGACATATCAATCCTCATCTTATTATTGGTAGAGTGCAAATCTGCAAAAAAATGCAGCTGAAAGTTGTAATCATATTTGAGATATTATTACTTAATAGTATTTAATTATTTTTCACAAATTCGTCAAAAGTGTCAGCAACAGCTTGAGACATCCCCGATTTTACCTGGGCCTGTTTTACGGTTTTGGCGACCTCACGCATTTCCTCAGCCCGACGCTGACCATGTGTGGATACACGCTCAAACCAATAATCGACACGACCTTCACGCCATCCCATCTCAGGGAAACTGTCATCTAAGGACGCCTTTATTTCGTTTTCTACATCGTAAAAACGAGCGGTTTGAAAACACTCAAGGGTAAGAGCCTCCATGCCTTTTATCATTACTGATCGGCACATTTTTATCGCCGCCGCTCGCCCAACTTCAGGGCCAACATATCGACTGTTTAGGCCTAGTGAATTGAGTGCATGGCTGATCGCCTGACCCTCGGGGTGAGATAAAAAAAGCGGTACGGACCCTTTAAGGGGATAGACTGGCGCCATAATCGCAACGTCAACAAGATTGCAACAGGCTTGAATATTTGCCTGTTTTGTTTGCGGCGCTACAGAGTTCATCTCCAAAAAATATTGCTCTGGTCGCAAATGCACACCAGCCTCCCTTGCCGCTATAGGTGCCTGATCTGCGGTAACAAGAGAGAATACAAATGCAGAATCCCGCAAGGCGTCAGCAAGATTGGCCTGGAACTGAACACCAGACTGCTCTGCTTGGGCTTTTATTTCAGCATCTTGTTTTATATCGTAGACATGGACATCAGCATGACTCTGCAAATGCTCTGCGAACATCTTCCCCGCTTCACCAAAGCCGATTATCGCAACCTTCACGGAAAGACCTCTCCATCCATGATTTTTCGGGCTGTACGTAAAAGAGCTGTACGCACAACAGTGCTGTCATCCCACTCCAATTCAACCGTCAGCATCCCTGTGGGGTGTTCAACATCTACCTGGCAAGGATTGGTTTTTGCAAAAATGGCCATACCCGCCGCTACACTGTTGGGTAACATGCAGCCTGCCGCTGACGAGGCCGCACCCAGCACACCAACGGATAGGTGGACGCGATGAGGAATAAATGTGCGCGTCGAAATAATGCCTCCGTTTATCGGCGGCGCTATCAGGCACATCTTAGGAATGGTCTTATCTGTAACATCGCCTAAGTTCATCATCTGTCCCGCCTGAATGCGTATTGCTTCCAGACGTATTTTCAGCGCCTCATTAGCCTCTAAGACTTCAGGAGCTTCATAGCCACTCAACCCCAGATCTTTCGCACGTATCAGAACGCTTGGCATGCCATTATCAATTAGGGTGCAATCGACATCATCAATCGTATCGATCGCATTACCTGTGGGTAGCAACGCACCGCATTGCGCTCCGGCGGTGCCGTAATAGCGCTGCAAAATAGGCGCATGGGATCCGGGTACCCCATCAATCTTGGCGTCACCCTCATAGGTCACTTTGCCATCGGGGGTTTGGACAACCAACTCTGCGTAGGCATCGGAATTAACCATATGAACACGCACGACTGTCTGCTTCGTTTCTGCCGCAACGAGGCCACGCTCTATGGCAAATGGACCAACGGCGGCGAGCATATTTCCACAATTTTGTGCGGCTGAAATCGCACCAGTTTCGGGTGTTACCTGCAAGAATAAATAGTCTACGTCCACTTCAGGCCGCTCAGAGGACGATACGATGGCGACTTTGCTGGTAAGCGGATGGGCGCCACCTAGACCGTCGATTTGACGGGCATCAGGTGAACCCATCATCCTTAGAAGAGCTTGGTTTCGAGCGCCTTCCTCGGAGGGCAAATCCTGGGCAATAAAAAATGGTCCTTTGGATGTGCCACCGCGCATTAGCATGCAAGGGATGCCGATCGTGCTACTGGTTGTTGTATTGGTCATTCTATTGTTCATGGTTACTAGTCCGACCAATACAAAGACATAGGATTATCGACCAATAATTTGCGCTGTAACTCGACGGTCGGTGCGATACGTGGGATTTGATCCACAAGTTGGCCATCATCTGCAATGTGCGTTTTCATATTGGGATGTGGCCAGTCAGTGCCCCACAGCACACGATCGGGAAAGCGCTCGACCAGTGTTCGAGCAAATGGCGTCACATCATCGTAGGGTGGTCCAGTGGCCGACAAGCGTTCGGGACAGGATACTTTGACCCAAAAATTTGAATTGTCATCCAACAATTTCACGAAACGTAGGAATTGCCCATGGGTTGAGCCCAAGCTAATATCCGGACGTCCCATGTGGTCAATAACGACAAGTGTCGGTATTTTCTCGAGAAAGGGCGCAATGTCGTCAAGTTCCTCAGCTTCGAAATAAACCACCACATGCCAACCCATACTGGCAACCCGCTCGGCAATTTTGAGATACTCAGATTTTGGCGTTGGATCCACGAGGCGTTTCAAAAAGTTAAATCGCACTCCCCTCACCCCGGCAGCGTGAAGTTCTTGTAGCTCCTTATCCGTTATCGCCGGATCAACAATGGCTACACCTCTGGCCTTGCCGTTTGACTGATTCAGGCAATCGACCATAGCAGCGTTATCCTTACCGTGACAGCTAGCTTGGACTAAGACGTTTTTGTCAAATCCAAGATGATCACGAAGTGCAAATAACTTGGCAGCAGGTGCATCATGGGGGGTATATTTCCGAATCGGGGAATAGGGAAATTTATCCGACGAACCAAAGACATGGCAGTGAGCGTCTACCGCGCCGGGAGGTGGACTAAAATCTGGTTTTTTAGGGTTCGGATGCACATCGAGTGCACCTGGCGTCGGTGGCTGAGCTTGCAGATTAGACATTGATATATTTCAACCCTTTTTCTTTGAGTCGCTCACGCATTCCATAAACATCTAAACCGAGCTCGCCAGCGGCAAATTTAGCTCGATTGCGTGCTTCTTTATCCTCTCGAGCGCGCGCATTGATCAGTACGTCTGGCGCCGTTTCCCGCGGTACCACACAGACACCATCATCATCTGCGACAATTACATCACCAGGCTTGATTGCCTGTCCTGCGCAGATGATTGGTATGTTTATTGAACCGAGACTCTCTTTGACGGTGCCTGTGCCTTGGACATATTTTGACCATACTGGGAAGTCCATTTCCTGCAATTCGGCTAGATCACGCACACCACCTTCAATGATAAGCCCGCGCACGCCGCGATATTTCAACGCTGTGGCAAACAGATCGCCAAAATATCCCGCATCAGACTCCGAAGTCGGCGAAATAACCAAAATATCGCCTTCTTGGCACTGCTCAACCACTACGTGAATCATCCAGTTATCGGCGGGCGGAATAGAGACTGTCACCGCATTACCTGCGATGCGAGCGCCCGGGTAAATAGGCCGCATATAAGGCTTCATACAGCCGGTTCTACCCTGCGCTTCTGAAACGGTAGAGACCCCACAAACACCTAGACCGTTGACAACCTCCAGATCGACACGGTCAATATTTTGCACAACAACATGTTCAGCCATTAAGAAAATCCTAGAAGTATCAAAAGCTGCAGTATTATTTCTTGAAGGCGACAATTCCACATTGAAGTCAGCTGAACGTATAAGAAAATACGAATTTAATTAGCTAACAGACTCCAGAATCTCAATAAAACTCTCATGGGAGCTAGTGGGTCGCCAGTCCTGCCTGTATGTCACGCCAATCTTGCGATTCATTAACGGAGGAAGGGAGCACAGAACCGATAACCATCCGGCCTCCAGTTCGACGGCCACCTGGTCTGGTGACAAAATGGTTAAGCAATCGGTTCTCAGTAGAATTTGACGGTTTACGATTACCGATCCGCACTCCACAGAAATACGCGGCACCGGGAGACCTTCCGCAGTGAACAATGCCTCCCATTTCTCGCGCAGAGGGGAGTTAGAATGGGGCACGCACCATGGAAATTCAGCCAGTTCTCTGACTGTCGCCTGCGCCGCTTCGAGTCTGTCAAATAACGGGTGCCCCGTCCTGGCGACAACAACCGGTGCGTCTTCAAAGAGCGGAGTATGGACTAGGCCTGGGTCAGAGCCATGTTCCCTCAGGGCTCCGATCATAAAGTCCAGCTGACCACTCAATAGCGGCTCTATAAGCTCGGTGAATGAACCCTCAGAAATACGTATATCAACGTTGGGATGGGATGCTTGAAATTCAACCACAGCTGCAGGTAACACTCGAGCGCGGCACAGGGGCATAGCGCCGATCACAATTGACCCAGAAGCTATACCTTTGAGCGCCATGAGATCATTGATCATATAACGCAATTCAGCCCCCGCAAGACTAAATCGACGAGCTTGGGTCTGTCCAAAATCGGTCAAGGCAAGCCCGCGGCCTTTGCGGCGTGTCAGATCCTGTTTAAGGAAAATTTCGAGATCGCGAATAGCGCGGTGTAACGAGGCCGAAGATAGCCCGGTGCTATTGGATGCCTCGGCGAAATTTCCACACTGCGCTAGAGCGAGAAAGGCTTTTATCTGTGTATGAGTAACGTTTTTACGGCCAATATAGTTAAGCGTCTCAACAATCCGTGGGTAGATAAGCTTTGCCGCGTCAGTTGGAACCAAGCCTCCGCTCTGGCGATCGAATAGAGCAAAGTCCAATTGATCTTCAAGTTTTGCAATAGCCTGCGTGACAGCGGGCTGTGAAAGATTAACTGCCCGTGCAGCTGCGGTTGACGTTCCCATCTCTACTGTCTTCAGGAATGCCCGCAAATGCCTGATGTTAAATCGCCATATATCCATTTCTTAATATTAGCATTTTCTTATAGAAGAAATACACTACTAATGCGCCCTGCATTGATAATTTGGTTACACTGTTTGAAAACAATTTTAGGCATCTCACCATGAGTCTCATCATCGACTGTCACGGACATCAAACCCTTGTTCCTCAAGCACACCTTGATTTCAGAGCAGCTCAGCTCGCGCGCCTTGAAGACCCTTCAAAGCCGCGCCCTAGCCTGCCTGTCTATCCAGACTCGGAGCTCTATGAGATCATCGCCAACAATCAGTACAGGTTACAGCAGGAACGTGGTGCGGATATTACAATCTTCTCACCGCGCGCTTCAGCTATGGAACCCCACATTGGCGATACTGAAACCTCTATCGACTGGGCCCAAGCCTGCAACAATATGATTAAACGAACAGTCGACCTTTTCCCCGATAATTTTGTCGGTGTCTGCCAGCTGCCCCAGCAAGTAAAAAACGATAAACCCGCCGGCCTCGAGGACGCGATTGAAGAACTTGAACGCTGTGTACTCGAACTCGGATTTATCGGCTGTAATCTCAACCCTGACCCGTCTGGAGGACACTTTTCAGCGCCACCTTTAACCGATCGCTACTGGTATCCACTCTACGAAAAAATGGTCGAGCTCCGAGTACCAGCCATGATCCATGTGTCCGGCTCATGTAATGCGTGCCTCCATGCCACAGGTTCTTATTACATGGCCGCCGACACCAATGCCTTTATGAACCTAATTACAGGGGACTTGTTTGCCGACTTTCCTGAGCTGAATTTTGTGATACCCCACGGTGGAGGAGCCGTGCCATATCATTGGGGCCGATACCGCGGGCTAGCAGATATGTTGGGCAAGCCAACCCTCGACAAACATCTGATGCAAAATGTCTACTTTGATACCTGCGTTTACCATCAACCGGGCATTGATCTGCTATGCGAAGTCATAGATCCAAAAAACATTCTGTTTGCCTCTGAGATGATCGGCGCTGTCCGCTGTATTGATCCAGAAACAGGCTTCTATTTCGATGACACCAAACGGTATCTGGAAAATCTCGATCTTACAGCTGATGCTCGGCACGATATTTTCGAAGGTAACGCTCGCCGTATTTATCCGCGGCTTGACGAACTACTGAAAGGACGGGGCTTGTGACTTTTATAAGAAATCGCTGGTATATCGCAGCCTGGGACGGTGAGGTTGCCAACGCTCCTCTCTCCAGAAAGATCTGCGGTGAGACTATTGTGCTCTACCGAAAACTTAATGGCAGTGTTGTGGCCTTGCGCGATGCCTGTCCCCATCGCCTGCTTCCTCTCTCCCTTGGCACTCGAGAGGGGGACAACCTCCGTTGTAAGTATCACGGCATGCTGATCGGACCTGATGGCAGTCCAGAGGAAATGCCTTTGACAAATCAGCGGGTCAACAAACAAATCTGTACTCAAAGCTACAATGTGGTGGAAAAGTACCGCTATATCTGGGTCTGGATTGGAGAGCAAGATAAGGCTGATCCAGAGATGGTTCCCGATTTCTGGCCCTGCGATAGCGAAGGCTGGGTCTTCGACGGTGGCTATTCGCATGTGCAGTGCGATTATCGCCTCTTTATCGATAATCTTATGGATCTTACCCATGAGACATACGTCCATGCTGGGTCTATTGGCCAGAAGGAGTTAATGGAAAGTCCGTTAGAAACCTCTGTAAATGGGAATAAAGTGACTCTTTCGAGATGGATACCGAATATATCGCCGCCACCCTTTTGGCGCGACGCGCTGCAAAAGGACACTCAAGTTGATCGCTGGCAAATCTGCGAATTCATCGAACCCTGTTCGGTCAATATAGACGTTGGTGTTTCGCCCATTGAGAATCTTGACTCGCTTGAGGAGCATAATTCCGGCGTACGAGGATTTGTTATCGATTCTATGACACCGGAAACCGAAGAGAGCTGTCACTACTTCTGGGGCATGGCACGTAATTTCAGAATTGACGACCAAGGCCTGACACAGCGTATCCGAGCCGGACAAGCGGCAATTTTTCATGAAGATATAGAGATACTTGAGCGTCAACAGCAATCAATTGCCGATAATCCTGATATGGCCTTGAGGGTTCTTTCCATTGATTCCGGCGGCGCCCATGCCAGACGCAGTATTTCTAAATTGATGGAAATCGAAAATGGATAGAAATAATCAAGACTACAAAGTGGCTTTCGGTGATATTCCTGGCACACTTGTCTTCACAGCAGAGAGAGCGAGGAAAGGTTACTGGCTCAATCAGTTTTGTATGTCACTTATGAAGCCCGAAAATCGCAAAAGATGGCTCGCTAACGAACAGGACTACTTGCGCGATTGGAAAATCACGACCGAACAAAAAGCCGCGCTTCTGGCCCGCGACTATAACCAACTCCTCGCCTTGGGCGGCAATATTTACTACCTCGCAAAAGTATTTTCAACCGACGGCCTCTCTTTTGTTCAAGCCGTGTCAACCATGACAGGTATGACGGTTGAGGATTACCAAGCCATGATGGCAGCCGGTGGCCGGTCGCCAGATGGCGTTCGATCGATAAAAGAGGGCAAATAGCATGGCTAAAATAACGGCGGGTGTCGCCACAAGTCACGTTCCACTGATTGGCGTCGGCATTGACCAAGGCAAATGTGACGAACCCTATTTTAAGCCTATTTTTGCAGGCTACGATTGGACAAAAGAGTGGATTGCAAAGCCAGAGAACAGACCAGATGTTGTGATTCTTGTGTATAACGATCACGCATCGGCTTTTGGGCAAGAGATTATTCCAACATTCGCCATTGGCTGCGCGGAAGAGTTCACCTCCGCCGACGAAGGTTGGGGGCCTAGACCCGTGCCAAAGATCAAGAATCATCCCGATTTGGCGTGGCATATTGCTGAAAATCTTATTCTGGATGAGTTCGACATGACCATCATTAACGAGATGGATGTGGATCATGGTCTCACAGTGCCGCTTTCGGCCATATTCGGTCAACCTGACGCTTGGCCAGCGCTAATTGTTCCCATCATGATCAATGTAGTGACCTACCCTATCGCCTCCGGCGATCGGTGTTTCCGTCTGGGACAATCCATTAAACGCGCAGTTGAGCGCTTCCCCAGCGATCTCAACGTGCAAATTTGGGGCACTGGTGGAATGAGTCACCAACTCCAGGGTCCCCGGGCAGGATTGATCAATCAAAAATGGGATCAGACGTTTTTGGATGATCTAACTGCAGACCCTGAACGCTTGCGTCAAATACCGCATATCGAATACCTGCGTGAGGCAGGCTCAGAGGGGATTGAACTAGTCATGTGGCTGGTTATGTTAGGCGCACTGACAAACCCTAAAGAATTACATCGTCATTATCACGTGCCCGCGTCAAATACGGCACTCGGACACATTGTGCTGGAGAATGGAAAATGAAAATAGTTGTTGCTGGAGAAGGTGCTTTCGGTCGAAAGCATTTGGAAGCCCTGAGAAACATTGAAAATATAGAAGTGGTATCACTGGCCGGTGGCGTTGAGTCCGCTACAGGTGATGTTGCAAAAGATTTCGGTATCCCCCATTGGTCACTGGATCTCGGTGAGTGCCTAAGCCAACCGGGTGTGGAAGCCGCGATTTTAGTGACCCCTACCCCGATGCATGCGGCTCAGGCTATGCAAGTTTTGGACGCGGGTAAACACGTTTTTGTTGAAATACCTATGGCAGATAATATTGAGGACTCAAGAGCTCTTTCAGAAAAAGTAAAAGCTACTGGGTTAACCGCAATGGTCGGACATGTCCGTCGCTTTAATCCTCCACACCAGTGGGTGAACAACAGAGTGGCGAGCGGAGAACTCAATATCCAACAAATGGATATTCAAACCTTCTTTTTCCGTCGTAGCAATGTCAATGCGCTGGGCGAGCCCCGCAGCTGGACCGACCATTTACTGTGGCACCATGCAGCCCACTCAATCGATCTATTCAGGTATCAAACAGGTGAAGACATCGCCGATGTATATGCGGTGGCAGGCCCAGTGAACCCAGACTTGGGAATCTATATGGACATGGGAGTGGTGATGCGAACCACCGGTGGAAAAATTTGTAACCTGTCTCTTTCCTTCAACAATGATGGACCACTCGGAACTGAATTTCGCTACATTTGCGACAACGGAACTTACACTGCCTATTACGATGATATGAAAACTGGGAGAGGCGAAATTGTCGACGTGTCCGATATTGATATATCCACTAATGGAATCGAACTGATGCAGCGGGAATTCTTTTCAGCCATTAAAGAAGGCCGAGAGCCCAATGGATCAGTTGGCCAAATTCTTTCTACCATGGAAGTGCTGGAAAAAATCCAACAAATGGTCGAGAAGTGATTTCGCGAAAATCTTAAATAGTGAAAACCGACGTTATTATTGGAGCAGGGCCTTCTGACTTGATGTTGAACCCATGCCCGCCTAAGCGGGCATAGACTGCATTATTGTTTAACGTCGATCACTTTTCTGATCTATCCAAGCGTCAAAATTTGGCTCAACCTTACTAAAATCTCACTCACTCTTTTGCTGCGGGGGCCCCGGCACAAATACACCATTCTGTTTAGCATATGCACCCCAAGCAGCTACAAGACGCTCTAAGACCTGACCATTTTCTGCGCTGACATCGTTGCTCTCAGCTATATCATCTGAAAGATTGTAGAGCTTCCAAGAAGATGGCGAAGAACGGTCACCAGTATCTTTGCCATACACCGCTTTCCAATCTCCAACTCGTATACCGCGTTTCAGGTGGAGCTCCCAGGCAATTGCGTCAGTGTCAGAGCGCACAGACTCCAACGATCCGTCTAATATCGGCTTCCATGACTTCGCAGAAGGCATAGAGATGACACCAGCGGCTGTTACTGGGGCTTCAGATACGTCACTGTAAGCTGTATGTGTAATGTCCAGTACTGTTGGCATAACATCACGAACAGACAGCGCACTTGAGATAATTCTTTGGCCTTTTATAGCAGGGCCCGAGATAAAGGCAGGCACTCTCACACCACCCTCTTCTGTATCTCCCTTCGACTTTCGAAAAGGTGCCATTGCCGCTTGCGCCCACTGACTACCATAGGTAATAAAGCTCTCCCCGGTCCCCATCTTCGACAGGTCTGAATTGCCTGCATTAATCGCTGCAAGAACCGCGGCTTTGTGCTGCGGAGGCGTTGAGTTAGAGGTTCTACCTATAAGTGGCCTAGCTCCGATACCCTCGGCCCCATTATCCGACATGAAAATAATAACGGTGTTGTCATACTCTCCAGAGACACGCAATTGATCTAACACTCTACCCACGTTCTGATCCAGCGAGTCCACCATGGCAGCGTAGATTTCCATATTGCGAGATTCGACCTTACGCTGCTGCTCTGAAAGCTTCTGCCAGTCGTCAAGTACAACAAGACTCGATATTGGAACGGCGCTATCGATTAATCCCAAACGCTTCATACGCTCGAAACGAGCGGAGCGTAAAGCCTCTGGACCCGCATTGTAGCGGTCCTTATATTTTTCGATCAGTTCCGCTGGCGCCTGCAATGGCCAGTGCGGTGCGGTAAAGGCCAAATAGGCAAAGAATGGCTGATCTGGCTTATCTTCGAGATTAAGATAATCGATTAAGCGCTCGGCATAGACATCGCTTGAATAGGAACCCAAGGGAAATTCGGCTGGCCGACCATTCTCGGTATAAGTCGCTGGCTGAAGGGCTGGACCACCATTTTGGCCGGCACCGAAATGATCGGCACCTCCCTGCATTAAGGCGAAGGCACGATCAAAACCGTGCTCTGTTGGTTGCTGGTTAGGCTGACTACCCAAATGCCATTTTCCACTCATTAACGTCCTATAGCCGGCATTGGAAAGCACTTCGGCAATGGTTGTGGTTTCTGGTTTGAGATAACCCTCGTAACCTGGTTTGCCCTTTAGAATCGAAAATGTTTGCAGAGCTTCAGCCATAGCGCCCATGCCAGCAGGATGGTTATCTTGGCCTGTCAGTAGCATGGACCGAGTCGGGGAACAGCTTGGAGTTGCATAGAAATTTGTAAGTCGTACCCCAGATGTTGCTAGGGCGTCAAGATTGGGCGTTTCAATTTCGCCACCAAAAGCCCCAAGATCAGAGAATCCAAGATCATCGGCAACGATAAGAAGAATATTTGGCTTATCAACTTTTACCAACTCATCTGAGATACTCTCAGTCGATCCTAAAGCACTAATTACTCCAGAATACGCCAGAGAAATAACAAGGCAGATAACGTTTGGTATGAGTTTCATATTAACTCGCTCTTCTGATAACGACTGGAGGGGCAGAAAAAAATTAGGTTTACCTTAACCTCGTATAAATAATAAACCCTGCTCACAACTCGAAGGTCATGAGCAAGGTCTATTAATACTTACGTTTCCTAACTACTAAAAGCTAGCCATAAACCTAACACCGTAAGTGCGCGGCGGGGAGAAAATAGCATAAGCCAATCCGCGGTTTGAGACATTGGTATTGACACTAAATCGCTCGTCAGTCGCATTTCTCACGAAGGCCGAAACAGACCAATCTTCATCACCTGAGTAGAGCGTTGCATCAAGGTTCAACGTCGTATACGAATCCGACTTAGTATCTTCGAGTAGCAGGAAGTTGGTTTGCTGCTCTGATCTATGGGAAACCATTGCTGTCAGAGACACCTGATGATTTGCCAAGTCGATGACGTGATTTACATTTAAATCCGCACCAATTTCAGGAGAATACAGCATGTCGCTTCCCGAGCAATCATAGCTCTCGACACCATCACTAACACCATTAGATGAACAGCCAAATCGACCCTTGCCCGGATCTGAAATCAGCGCCAGCTTGTCATAAGAGGCTTCCAGATACTGCACATTTAAGCCGAATGTTGTACTACCTGTCGCCGCCCAAATAACATCAAGATCCAGACCTTGAATGGTTGCATCGGCATTCGCAATTGGGAAAGCTGAAGCACCCTCTAGGGTAGTAAAGTACGTTACCTGCTGGCCATCATATTTCCATAGGAACAGCTCGGCGTTGACTTGCAAAGTGTTATCCATAAAGCGGTTCTTAGAACCTATCGTGATCGCATCGATAAACTCTGAATCATAGGTTGACGCCGGCCCAACTGCAAGATCGACACCACCAGCGCGGTAGCCTGTTTCAAAGGTGGCGAATAGAAGGTTGCTTTCAGCCCAATCCCATTCGGCGCCGAGTCTATAGGTCGTCTCGCTGTAGCTAAGATCGGCCGCTAACTCGCCATCACCCACATTCACAATTGCACCAAGAATCGGCTCTGGATTACGTCCCGGAGTGGGAGGAACGCCGCCTGGTAAATTAAAGTTGTAGACTGGAGGGCGACCCCTACCCGGAATATCCGCTACAGAATCTGCAGCGATCAACCCTTCATCGACAAAATATTGAATAAACGCATCGCGATCACTGGTCACCGGTTGCGCAGGCATTGCGCCAGAGGCACAGCCATTGGCAAAGCTATTGAATGGTGGTGGCCCAGGAGTCAAGAAGTTACCCGTAAACGGCGCACCGCCACAGAAGGTGACAAATGTATCACTGATACCGTCAACAAATTTACTGTCTTCTGTGTAGCGAACACCAGCGTTCAAACGAAAGGTTTCGGAAAGGTCAAATGTGCCCTGCGCAAAGACCGCCCAACTATCGCCGCCGTTGTCATAATTCTGTATCGGAGATGCGTAGTTTTGAGCGAATACGGTACTGGTACTAATTTCTTCTTCGACATGAAAGGCACCAAGTATACCGTTTAAAGGACCATCCAAGTCAGTCGCAAAGCGGAGCTCAAACGACGTCTGATTATTTTCTTCGGCAGTTTTTGCGGGAGCAAATCCTGGGCCAGAAAACTGGTAATCCTGCTCTGATTCGCGGTATGCAGGGATAAACGTTAGCGTACCAACATCAGTCTGATAATTAATTTCAGCTGAGAAACCCGTCCAGCTGATATCTTGATACAGGTCCTCCCCATCTATAGGCTGAAAAGGCGCAAATGAAGGGGTGTGTAATACGCCCTCTCGAATGGCGTTGGCGCCTGCATCTGTAGGACCACTATCAATCGGCAGACCTGTTGGTGTGAATTCAGAAAGTGATCCAGTATCGTTGCTGTAGGTTCCATACAAATCACCACCGGCACCCTTGCCACTCACTTCAGAATGATCTACAGCTAGTCGGATAGAAAGTTTGTCGCTGGCATTAAATAACAGCTGTCCGCGTAAACCAAACGAGTCCTGATCATTGGTTCCATCATCTGAGAAGCCATCGCGCTCCAGCTTATTGCCAGAAATACGAATCGCAACATCGTCTGAAACAGCAATATTGGCTGCGCCCTGCAGGCCTAATTTAGAGTAGTTACCAACTTCGGCTTGCATGTATCCTGAATTCTCACCCAGAACCGGCTTATTTGGAATGTAATTAACAACACCACCAGTGGCGTTACGGCCGTAGAGAGTACCCTGGGGGCCCTTAAGTAATTCGACACGCTCAAGGTCAAATAAAGCCTGGCCTGCAGCACCACTCGAGCGACCTAGATAGACACCATCAACGTTCTGAGCGATAGCCGAGTCGGTCAATGGATTGACCGTTAGAGCACCAACACCCCGAACAAAGAAGCTTGCCAATGGACCGCCACCTGCGCTGATCCCCAAGGCGGGAGAGAGTAAGCCAAGATCAGTTGCGGACTCGATTCCCGACTGAGTGAGCGTATCCGTATCAAAGCTTTGTACCGCTAGTGCGGCATCCTGAAGCGACTGTGCTCGGCGCTGAGCTGTTACAATAACTTCCTCAATGCCCGCATTCTCGTTAGCTTTGGGCTCAGCGGCGGACTGCGCAGATGCAGTCGAAACAGCGAGCGCCAAACTAAGAATGGTCGCGCTTGTTGTACATAGTGCTACCTTATTCATGCTTAACTCCTGGGTTTTATTATTTATTATTTATTATTTGTACTTGTTTTATTGTTACTCAACGATAGTTGCAACGCTGCCATTGGTAAAATTTATTGTTTTTATCATATTGCATACAAAATTATTATGGATTAGTCTGGTAACTTAAATAATCTAAGCAGAGAAAACAATAATGCGCTTTAAAGGTTTAGATCTAAATTTGCTTTTGGCACTTGATGTTTTGCTGGACGAGAAAAGCGTCTCGCGATCCGCCGAGAGACTGCATTTAAGCCAGCCCGCTATGAGCGCGGCTCTCAGACGGCTGCGTGAATACTTTAACGATCCCATCCTCAAGCAGCACGGCAAGCGAATGGTCTCGACACCTCACGCACTTATTATTCACCAAGAATTAAAAGTCGTGCTTGCCAGCGTGGAAGCGTTGATCTCCAAAACCGCATTTTTTGACCCTGCAACCACATCGCGTAAATTTACTATCACTGCATCCGACTATCTGGCCCAGGTCATTTTTGTCCCCCTAATTAGGAATTTGCGAAACCTAGCGCCTAATATACAGCTGGAAATCGTGCCCCCTGCGGATTCAACTCATGAGTTGTTGTCACAGGGCAGTATCGATTTGGTGATACTACCCGAACAAATGATCTCTGATGAATTTCCTTCAGAGCTTCTCTTCGAAGATCGGTTCGTGATCGTAGGCTGCCAATCAAACCCAGTTTTCCAGCAGGCTATGACAGAGGAAGCTTTCTATACTTCAGGACATGTGGTCGTAAAGCTTGGCAACCGCCGCCCCATTTCAGTGTCCGACCAGCAACTCGAAGCGCGCAAGAAATCCAGAGATACGGACATCTTAATCAGCTCATTCCTTCTGGCCCCTGAAATGGTCGTTGGAACAGATAGGCTGACGGTAATGCATGAACGTTTGGCTAATATTTTCGCTACGCGAGTTCCTATAGTCACAGCACCATTGCCATTTAGCTTTCCCTCCATAAAAGAACACGTGCAAGTCCATAGCGCCCGCTCTAACGACCCAGGCATTCAATATATTCTGCAGAAAATCAAAGAAGCAGCTATCACTAAAACAAATCCAAATACATAAAAACAATCAACTTTTATAATCTTATGGCTTGACCCAATAATACCCTTCATTAGAATTTTTGCGACTTTTCCGCAGGATTTAGGGGAGAACTAAGTAATGGTTAAGCTTTACAGTTCAATGTTTTTAGGCACAGCGCTAAATGACTGACCTATGCCTACACATTGCCCCAGGCGCCTGCTCTAGAGTTCCATTGATTGCTCTGGAGACTATTGGTGTCCCCTTTCACACCCAGGTCATGCGGTTTATGAAGGGGGAGCATAAGTCTTCGCAGTTCAAGAATCTTAACCCAAGCGGCAAGATCCCAGTTTTGGTTGTTAATGGAACGCCGATCCCCCAAAACGTTGCAATTTTAATCTGGCTTTCGAAGACCTATCCGCAAGCCAATCTCTTACCTGAGTCAAATTCAAGTTTGGTCCAGGCGCAAGTAATGAGTGCTCTTGTAAGATTTAGCGCTGACCTGCATCCCCTTGTTACTCGAATCAGGATGCCGCACTTTTTTTGCGATCTTGAGGGTGCTCCTCAGCGCGTTGTCGAAATGGCAACAGTAAGTATCTCTGAGCAACTGCAACAGATAGAAGCTGACTTGCTGAGCCAGCCTTGGATGCTCGGCGACCACTGGTCGGTAATCGATGCCTACTTACATTGGGTTTGGTTTCGCATCACTGGGGCTGGATTTGATCCCGCGCCGTTTCCAGCTATTACAGCTCACTATTCACGAACCCTCGAAATGCCAGCTGTGCAGCGCGCAATTTCAAGGGAAAATGATGCGGAGGCACTCCTTCAATCAGAAGGCTTAATGCCCCGCTTTTAACAGTAAGAAAATTTAGGCCGCCGAATACATGGCAGCACAATCTTAGAAAATCTTGGAGAAATAACAGATGGCTCGCGTCAATGAAATACGATACGTAGGTTACGGTGTCACAAATATCGAAGCAGAAAAAAAATTCTACACAGATGCCTGGCAACTCATTGCGGTGCCCAGCGATGATGGCATGGTCTATCTGGCTGCACCCGGCAGTTCAGCAGCATATTCCGTCAGACTAAGACCGAGCGCTGAACCGAGAATTGATGTTATCAGCTGGAGTGCGGCTGATCGCTCTGAGGTTGACGCTTTGGCTCAGCAAGTTGAGCAAGCTGGCGGCAAGATTATCAGTCAACCCCATGAGATGAGTGAACTTGGCGGTGGCTATGGTTTCCGCTTCTTTGACCCAATCGGATTCACCATCGAGGTATGTACCGGTTTTGAAACCCGCATAGCGGACACGATACAGCCTGGCGAACCTCGTCCTGAACAAATAAGTCACGTCGTGCTGCATGCTCCAAACCCTCAAGAATACGTTGAGTTTTACGAAAAAGCTCTGGGCTTCCGCGTGTCCGACTGGCTGGGAGATTTTATGTGCTTTTTGCGCTGCAATGAATGGCACCACCGTCTTGCCATTTTGCCGGGACCACCGGCATTTAATCACGTGGCTTATGATGTTCCCGATATTGATTCAGTGATGAAAAGCATCGCACGAGTGCGCAGCCACGAAAGTGATATCTTGTGGGGACCCGGGCGCCACACCGCCGGAAACAACGTTTTCTCATACTTCGCTACTCCTGGAGGCTATGTCGTTGAATATACATCCGAACTAGAAAGAGTCGACGACGACAACTGGGTTGCAACTGTCCACAAGCCGAGCAAAGAAATTATGGATCAATGGGGTATTGGTGTGGGCGGTCCCGCGACTATGCCGAAGTCAGTAACAAATAATGGGCTGTTCACAGCTCCGGAGGCCTAGATCATGGCTTTATGTGAGTTTTTCCCAAATTATATCTGGAATCTTTCCGTTTCAATCGCTGTTGCCAGTGGCGCAGAGCTTGGCGAAATCGTGGATATGTGCGAGCCGATTAAACGTGCCGCTGATGAAGGCGCTGATGCCGGAACACCGGCATTTATGAAGGAGTGGGCGAAAAAGGCTGATACTCTGTCTGAGCTCGCCAATGAAGACTTAGAACGCGGTAGAAATTTATCCGCAGCTGAAAAATTTCGCCGAGCCAGTCTGTACTACACCACGGCAGAGAGAATGCAGGGTGCAGGGCAGCCAGGTAAAGCAGTAACCTTTGCCAAAGCCCAGTCAGCCTTTAAACAATATGTCGAACTCAGCGGTGAAAATTGCACACGTGTCGAAATCCCCTACAAGGGAGCGGTTATACCAGCGCTCTTTACCCGCGCAGAAGGCGTTGATGGCCCCGCGCCCTGCGTTCTTTTTACCAATGGTCTCGATAGCAGCAAAGAACTTCTTTTTTGGTCTTGGCTTCCCCATGCACTGGCTAAAAGAGGTATATCCACGCTCTGTGTAGATCAACCAGGAACCGGAGAGACTCTGCGCCTGCATAACCTCCCTGCGACACCCTATGCGGAGGAGTGGGCAACGCCCTGTTACGAATACCTAGCTGGGCGTGATGACGTCGATGGGGAGCGTGTCGGAGTATCTGGTATCTCTCTAGGCGGTCATTTCGCAGCGAGAGCTGCGGCCTACGAGCCGCGCTTTGCTTCAGCTGCCGTTTGGGGCGCCAATCACAACTGGCATGAAGTGCAAATTGGTCGCCTCGATAGCGAAGGTGAAAACCCAGTTCCGCACTATTGGAAACATGTCTATTGGGTCTTTGGCGCAACAGACAAAGAAGATTTTTTCAAAAAGATTGAGGGTATGGATATGAACGGTCATATGGACCGAATCAAAATGCCATTCCTAATTACCCACGGTGCCAGTGATCGCCAGATCAATGTGAAATATGCCCACCAGGCATTTGAACAAATGACCAATTCCATCAAGCCAGAACTAAAAATCTTCACTGCTAGAGAAGGCGGTGTCGAGCACGTTGGAGCGGACAATATGTCCTTTGGCAGGGATTATATCGCTGACTGGTTCGCCGATACCCTAGGGGACCAGAGACGTTAACAGCAAACCGAGAGCTGCGGCAAAATCAGCCGGAACCTTGCGCGACTGTGGATTGCTTTCGTCAAATGGTCTTGCAGGAAAAATTCAGGAAAGAGGACAATATAATGGAAAACACTATCCCCCGACGCATTGTCACGGGACATAATTCTGAAGGACAAGCGATCATCCAAGAGGATGGTCCAGCGCCTCGCGTGCAGCGAATTGGTGGCGAGACGGGTCCAATGTTTTATGAACTTTGGAATACCACAGCCAGCCCCGCGCTAATTGATCATGCAAGCGGAGAGCCTCATGAGGAAGGAATCCAACTGGTACCGCCAGAAAATGGCACCCGCATCCGCATACTCGATATTCCGCCAGATGATGCAAGCTTCGCTGACCTGTCTCCTGAAGAGCGTATCGCGCACTTTGCAGAAATAGGCGCCGGTAATGCTGTGGCTGATGGTGGTACAAGTGAACGTCATGCTCATATGCATAAGACCGAAACCATTGATTACGGAATTGTGCTGGATGGCGAAATCGTTTTGATTATGGATGAGGGTGAAACGCTTTGTAAAACCGGCGATATCATCATTCAGCGAGGCACTAATCACGGATGGGCAAATCGGTCAGATAGGAATTGCCGCATCGTCTTTGTTCTAGTTGACGGTAAATTCAGCCCAGAACTTGCATCTTCTCAGGACAGCGCACAATGAAACTTGCCACTTTAAAGTCTAATAGCCGCGACGGTACGTTGGTGGTTGTATCCGATGATAATCAACGCTGTATAAGCGCTGAAAGTATTGCACCCAATCTCTTATCAGCCATAGAAAACTGGAATCATGTTGAACAGGACCTAAGACAGCTGTCGAAGGCACTCAATGGGAGCGACGGAGACGCTGGGCAGCCCTTTGATTCAATGACTGCCACCGCCCCTCTGCCTCGCACTTGGCAATGGCTGGATGGGTCTGCTTTTCCGCAGCATGGAAAGTTAATGGAAAAAGCCTATAACCTCCCGCCTATCGATGCACAAAAGCCATTGATGTATCAGGGATTATCCGACTGCTTTTTTGGTCCATCTGATGACATTCCTTTTCCTTCTGAGGATGGCGGTATCGATTTTGAAGGCGAATTTGGCGTGATTGTCGACGCGGTTCCTATGGGCGTATCCCCAGAGCATGCCATGCAGCACATAAAGCTCATAGTGCAACTCAATGATTGGAGTTTGCGTACGATTGCCGTCGCCGAAATGAAAACTGGCTTTGGCTGGGTACAGGGCAAACCTGCTTGCAGCATGGCAGGTGTAGCTATAACACCAGAAGAGCTGGGCCAGGTATGGCGCGACGGACAAATTCATTTACCGCTTCGAGTCGACCTCAATGGCGAGCAATTTGGAGAAACGGTTGGCAATGAAATGGAATATGGCTTTCATGAATTGGTAGCTCATGCCGCTGCGACGCGCGACCTGCCCGCCGGAACTGTTATAGGTTCTGGGACTGTTTCAAATGAAGACTACAAGGCAGTGGGGTCATCCTGTATTTCTGAACGTCGTGCAATTGATTTGATTGAGCTTGGAGAGATACAAACACCCTTCATGTCGTTTGGTGATCGGGTTCGGATGGAGACGAGAGGGCTCGATGATAAGCCACTCTTTGGGCCAATGGACCAATGTGTAACAAAACAAGGGAAAAATAAATGAACAAAAATACTCTTTCATTCCGAGGCTCCGACCATCCTTGGAAAGTACTAATTATAGGCGCCGGAATTGGTGGATTATCCGCAGGGATAGCACTCAGAAAAAAAGGCTATGATGTTGAGATAATTGAAAAAGACCCAGAGTGGACAGTGTACGGTGTCGGTATTATTCAACAAAACAATGTAATCCGGGCCATGTATGAGCTCGGGGTGATTGATGACTATATTGATGCCGGCTATGGTTTTGATCATGTCAAAATCTTTGCGCCAAATGGAATGGAGGTTGCAAAAATACCTTTACCACCCCTTGTTGAAGGCTATCCAGCAAATGTCGGTATTGCACGCCCTGCTCTTCAACGAGTTCTCGCTGAAAGCACTAAGGCATCCGGAGCCGACATCCGTCTTGGCCTGACAGCAGAAACAATTAATGACGGCGGTGACGTTGTTGAGGTTACTTTTAGTGATGGCAGTCAAGGCAAATATGATCTGGTCATTGGTGCCGATGGGATTTATTCTCAAACTCGCCAAGCTATTTTCCCAGAAGCCCCCGGCCCTGAATTTACCGGCCAATCGGTGTGGCGGTATAACTTCGACCGACCTAAAGATATGGAAGGCCTCCACGTATACAACGGCCGAGTCGGCGTGGGCCTAGTGCCAATGTCGCAAGAGCAGATATATATGTATGTGACAACGCCAGAGCCAGAGAATCCTCATTTTGAAAAGTCGACGCTTGTAGATGAAATGAAAGCACGATTGAATATGGCCTGCCCTACTCTGCACCACTTTGCAGATGAGATTACAGACAATCAAAGCGTCGTCTATCGTCCGCTGGAGTGGCTGATGCTCGAGGGCGATTGGCACAGTGGCCGCATTGGATTACTAGGCGATGCTGTGCATTCTACAACGCCGCACTTAGGGCAAGGTGCCGGATTGGCCATCGAAGATGCGCTTGTACTGGCCGACGAGCTGACAAAAGCATCAACTCCTGAAGAAGCCTTTAAGAACTATAGAGATCGTCGCTTCGAACGCTGTGACTACATCGTTAAGAGCAGCCTTGGCATTTGCTTAGGACAACTTGGCAAAGGGCCTTTGATTGATAACAGCCAAGCGACCGCTGACAGTATCGCGGTTGTGGCGAAGCCGATCTAGCTGAGGCATATTCCCTTGGTCGAAGAGAGCTTACAGCCGTATTTAACACAAATGGTAAACCTAATATCAGCGGCAGGCATACCTTCGTGTTCGATATTGAAAAGCATTCCCTAGGAGGAAATCAAGTGGCAAGCTCCAATGATGTCATGGTAACAAGTGCGCCCACTCGTTCAGAGTTTGCTCTGGACATGTGGTACGTAGCCGCATTGAGTGCAGAAGTTAGCGATAAACCCTTAGCGCGCACCTTGCTAAACGAACCGGTAGTCTTGTTTAGAACACAAGACGGTCAAATCGGGGCACTTGAAGATCGCTGCTGTCACAGAGCACTACCTCTGTCACTGGGGACCGTTGATGAATCTGGGTTGCGTTGCGGATATCACGG
>JAFMBU010000079.1 GCA_017858295.1 Porticoccaceae bacterium
GTGAAAGGCGATGCTCCAGACACGGTTAACCCAAGCCTCTGGCGTCAGGCAAAATTAAATAGCATTCGCGGGCTCTTTGAAGTGGAGAAAGGCCTCTACCAACTGCGCGGTTTTGATCTCGCCAATATGAGTCTGATTAAAAGTGATAACGGCTGGATTGTTGTAGATCCCCTTACTACCCTCGAAACCAGCCGCGTTGCCATGGACTTTGCCGAACAGCATCTAGGGCCAATTAATATCACCGGCGTGATATTTACTCACAGCCATATTGATCACTTCGGTGGCATCATGGCATTGCTCGATGCCCAGCAGGTTGCCGACAACGAGATTCCCGTGATAGCTCCGGTGGGTTTTGTCCATGAAGCCGTGAGCGAGAATGTTATTGCTGGCCCAGCCATGCTGCGCCGGGGCAGCTATATGTATGGTGACCCCCTGAGTAACTCTCCCACCGGTCATGTGGACACGGGTTTAGGTAAGCAGGTTATCTTTGGCAGCACCTCGATTATGCAGCCGACAGTGCTAGTGGATCAGCCCCAGCAGAGCCTCAGGGTGGATGGTGTCGAAATTGAATTCTTTAATATGCCCGGCAGTGAAGCCCCCTCGGAGCTGACTTTTTATCTGCCGCAATGGAAAGCCTTTTGTGGTGCCGAGGTGGTCTCCCATGTGATGCATAATGTGTTGACCCTGAGAGGCGCCAAGGTTCGCGATGCGCTGGTTTGGAGTGACTATATAGGTCATATTGCCGACTTTATTGAACCCATCGCGGATGCCGCTGTGCTGTTTAATAGTCACCACTGGCCAACCTGGGGTCATGATGCAATTGTCACCCAGCTGCACCAGCAGCAGGATATGTATAAATTTACCCATGACCAGACTGTGCGTTTGGCCAATATAGGGTTGACCCCTAAAGAGATCGCTGAGCGCTTGGAATTGCCTAAAAGCCTCGCCGGTAATTTTCATCTGCGTGGTTATTACGGCACTCTGAGCCACAATAGCAAAGCGGTTTATCAGTATTACTTTGGTTGGTATAACGGCAACCCTGCAACGCTCAATCCATTGCCCCCAGTTGAGTCTGCACTGCGCTATGTGGAGTTTATGGGCGGTGCTGAGGCGCTGCTAGAGAAGGCTGCGGTGTATCAGGCCAGGGGTGACTATCGCTGGGTAGCTGAGGTGGTAAATCATCTGGTATTTGCCGAGCCAACTAATCGCGCTGCCCGTGCTATGTTGGCCGAAGCCTATCGACAGATGGCCTATCAAGCCGAGGCCGGTCCATGGCGTGATATTTATCTCTCTGGTGCTCACGATCTTCAGGGGGGCGCCAAGATTGTCCGTTATGACGCCGCCGCATCAAAGGCGTTTTTACAGCAGGTGCCGTTGGAACAATTTATGAAAGCCCTGTCGGTACGGTTGGATGGGGAAAAGGCTGAGGGTGAAGCGCTGTTGATTAATATCGCTTTCACCAACGAGCAGGGCGAGATTAATAACAATTTTGTAATGACTATTAGAAACTCAGTAATGCATTATCGCGAAGTTCCCAAGGATAAAACTGCCGATGCAACGCTAACTCTGAGCAAAGCGCTGTTTGTGGATATTCTGGTAGGCGAGGCTGGTTTAATTGATCTAATTGGCTCGGATGAACTGTCGGTGGACGGCAGTGTGCTTAAGTTGGTGAAGTTCTTCTCATTGTTGGGGGAGCCCAATGATGCCTTTAATATTGTTTTGCCCTAAATGTCGCCAGTCAAAGGTTAATAGTGGAATGTTGATCTCTTTATGCTAAATGCTCTAACAGGAATTTTGCGCAGGGTTTTCCGCGGACTGATGTTTTTGTCCCTGGCATTCTCACTATTGGTGGCGGTTACCTTAGTTTGGCTATGGCCGGACTATGAGTATTTGCCCGCTCAGGCACCGAGTCTCTCTGTGCAGCGTTTAAGCGACGGCCCCATTATTGATGCGGCCATGAGTCCACGGCTGACAGTATTGGCGGAAGAGCAGGGCTATAGCAATATTAATGGTCCTTCGTTGATACGGGTTCCCGACTGGATTGAAAATCCACTGGGCAATTACTATCTGTATTTTTCCCACCATAAAGGGGATTTTATACGTCTGGCCTATGCGGATGCCGTCGAGGGCCCCTGGTCAATTTATGAGCCGGGAGCACTGGCGCTGACGGATTCCGGTTTCCCTACTGAGAGTATTCCGCGTCTCAGTTTAGCTGAGGGACTTGCCGAGCTCTGGGATGCGGTGTCGATTTATCTGTTTAGAGATTCTATTTTGGCGGTCTATCAGGCTCTGGTTACCGATCAGGAGATTCGCCAGCAGCGGGGCATAGCCGCTAGCCAGAGCCTCAAAGCCCATATTGCCAGTCCGGAAGTGGTGATAGACCAGGCCAACCAGCAGATTGTTATGTTTTTCCATGGTCAGCGCGACAGCCTTTCACAGGTTAGTGGTGTGGCGACATCCACTAATGGACTCGACTTTCGAACTGGCGAGAAAAAGCTTGGCGGGGTCTATCTGCGCAGTTTTGCCCATCAAGACCAATATTACTTTTTAGCCGCTCCCGGTATTCTCTATCGCAGCAATGAATTACTCGGCGACTATCAGCCGCGGCGAAAATCTCTGTTCGGCAATGATGCACGGCACAGCGCTGTGCTCTTGCAAGATGATCAGCTAACCGTGGTTTGGTCGCGGGTGGGTGATGCACCTGAACGGTTATTGGTCTCAACTATCAGCCTCTCGTCCTCTGACTGGAACGATTGGGTGCCAACCTATCCGGTTGAGCTAATGCGCCCGGAACAGCCCTGGCAGGGCAGTGAGCTGCCTGTGCAGGCATCCCTCCGTGGCGAGACTCGCGAGCCCATTAATGATTTGCGTGATCCGGATATATTTGTTGATGACGATGGCCAGATCTACCTGCTCTATGTGGCTTCAGGTGAACAATCGATCGGCGTTGTGCGCCTAGACAAAGTGGCACAGTAACAGCTCTAAATGTCGCATTCGGCAGGGGTCAGTCTCAGGGCTGAGGGTACACTATAAGTCTTCAAGGTCAGGGTTCTTGCACCAGGGACAAAGTAGTAACTAAAAAATATAACTAAAAAATAAAAGTGAACCTATATGAATAACGCAACTAGCGCCTCGCCATTATCATTTGCCGAGCAAAAACTGGTAGAACTGAATGCCGAAGATGGCTTTATTAGTCTGGTAGATGCCTTTAATCGCGCCTGCGAAGAGTTCAGTGATCGCCCGGCTTTTACCTGTATGGGTCAGACCCTATCGTTTACGGATATGGAGTTATTGAGTCGTCAATTCGGTTGCTATTTGCTTGATCACTGCGGCCTAGTGCCCGGCGATCGCGTAGCTGTGCAACTGCCCAATATCAGTCAATATCCAATTTCTATCTGGGGCATATTGCGCGCCGGTCTGGTGGTGGTTAATACCAACCCCATGTATACCGCCCGGGAGCAGCTCCACCAGTTTAATGATTCCGGTGCCAAGGCATTGGTGGTGCTCTCTGACCTGCTGCCGGTCACTGAACAGGTGATACCGCAGACTGGAGTCGAGACGGTGATTGCCACCAGTGCAACAGATTTACTCCAGGCTCAAAGCCTGCCCGATAGCAGCTTAAGCAACTTGGTTGCCTTTAACGATGCACTGGCACTGGGGGCTGATAAGCAGTTGCCGAAAAATCTGGCGACCATGGCTGATGTGGCGGTGCTGCAATATACCGGCGGTACCACCGGACCCTCTAAGGGGGCGATTTTAAGTCACGGCAATGTCTTTAGTGGCTTGCGCATGTCTAAGCTGAGTATTCGCTTTGCTATCGAAGGGGAGCCGGATCTGCTGATTGCGCCGATGCCGCTCTACCATGTCTTTGGTTTCACCATGAATGCGGTGGGTGGTTTTGTTGGCGGCAGTCACTCGGTGTTAATTCCCAATGCACGGGATATCGACGCCATGGTCGCCACCATGAAACAGCACCAGTTCACCACCATGGCCGGCATCACTACACTGTTGCAGGGGCTGATGCGCCATCCACAGTTTGATGAGATCGACTTCTCCAAGTTGCGCGGCATTATTGCTGGCGGTGCCGCCCTGGTTAAAGAGGTGGGGGACGAGTGGGAAGCACGCACCGGTTCTCGTGCCTTTGAGGGCTATGGCCTCTCAGAAACTACCTCGGTATTGGCCTGTAATGGACCAGATAGAAGTCGAATCGGCACTGTTGGCGCGCCTCTGCTCTATCAAGAAGTGAAGCTGATTGATGCTGAAGGCGCATCAGTGGCCAATGGCGAGCGCGGTGAGATCTGCACCCGTGGTGCCCATGTGATGCAGGGTTATTGGAATCGTCCCGAGGCTACCGCTGAAGCGATTGATGCCGATGGCTGGTTCCGTACCGGTGATATAGGGGTGATGGATAAAGACGGAATGGTGAGGATTGTCGACCGTTTAAAAGATATGGTGATTGTCTCGGGCTTTAACGTCTATCCCAATGAAATTGAGGATGTGGCCTATGGTCACAGGGATATAGTTGAATGTGCAGTAGTCGGTGTTGCCGATGAGCGAACCGGTGAAGCGGTAAAGCTATTTGTCGTATCCACCAATCCCGATCTCACTGACCAGCAAGTGAAAGACTTTTGCCGCGAGCAGTTAACCGCCTACAAAGTGCCCAAGCATGTGGCCTTTATGGATGAGTTGCCGAAATCGCCAGTGGGTAAAATTCTACGTCGCGAGTTGCGCGTTTAGAGCCCAATTAGTCCCTAATGCTAAGGTGAGTTAAATATGATTGAAGCAGGCAACACTCAATATGCCCAGTGCAACGGGCTAAAAATCGCCTATGAATCCTTCGGCAATCCCGAGGACCCAGCGATTGTTTTAGTCGCTGGACTCTATAATCAACTAGTGCGCTGGCCTCTGGAGCTGTGTCAGCTGTTGGTCGATCGAGGCTTTCGGGTTATTCGTTTCGATAACCGTGATATTGGTCTCAGCGATAAATTTGATGGCGTCAGAGCACCGGGTTTTTTTCGTCTGCTGCTGAAATCGTATTTTGGCATCCCGGTGTTGGCTCCCTATAACTTAGATGATATGGCCGCCGATACTGTGGGGTTGTTAGATGCCCTGGATATTCCCGCGGCACATTTGGTTGGTATGTCCATGGGCGGCATGATCAGTCAGATAGTCGCTGGCCGCTATCCTGACCGAGTGCTGTCCTTGACCTCGATAATGTCCACCAGTGGTGAACGTGGAAAAGGGGAGGCCTCCCTAAAGGTCAGCTTAAAAATGCTTCAGCCCGCCTCAAAAGACAAGACGCCTTTGGATATCGCCGTGGAAATCTGGCAGATGCTTGGCAGCCCAGCCTATCCCATGAGTGATGAAGAGATCAGAGCACAGGTGATTGCTGAGCATAAACGCTCAAGTAATCCTGCCGGTTATATGCGCCAGATCAGCGCTATTAGAACCTCACCTAGTCGGGTAGCGCTGCTCAATGCCATCAAGGTACCCACATTGATTATTCACGGTAATCAGGATGTATTGGTGCCGGTGAGCGGCGGCATAGATACGGCTAAACATATTGCCCGTGCGGAGCTGGTTCGCTTTGAGGGTATGGGCCATACCTTGCCCCGGGCGCTACTGGGGCAATTTGCGGATTTAATCCATAAAAACAGCAACATAGGCAATTAGTAGGAGAGTGGATCTGTTCCTAGGGTTGAGCTGAAAGTTGATGCAATAGCAAAGCTTTAACCTTGGCACGAATTAGCAAGTGGCTGGCACCTTTGCCAAAGTTCCAGTTTTCTCGAGGCGTTATCTTAAGCACATGCAGGAATGGTTAGGTCTTGAGACAGTCCACTAAGAGGCTGCCAAGAAAACCATGGACTCAGAGGGGCATTACTAAAAATAATAAGAATAGTGCAATGTAGGGCAAAAGTTAAAACGGGTAGATTCTTTGGATCTGCCCGTTTTTTTTGGCGTTGAATAAAGTCTGTATCACTATGCTAGAAGAGCGGACACAGTGTTCGTTTATAGAGCGCTAAACTTTCAGTTTAGCGCTCCAATTTGCCTACTTATATGCGTGACCGAGTTAGGTTTTGCCATCGGCTATTAGCGTTCAATAATCGCCGTCACACCCTGACCACCAGCGGCGCAGATTGAAATTAGACCACGCCCAGAACCTTTCTCCTCAAGCAGTTTTGCCAATGTGGCAATGATTCTAGGCCCGGTTGCGGCAAAGGGGTGGCCGGTAGCAACACTGGAGCCATTCACATTGAGCTTGCTGCGGTCGATGCTGCCCAAGGCGCCATCGAGTCCCAATTTGTTTTTACAGAAGTCCTCATCTTCCCAGGCCTTCATAGTGCACAGCGCCTGAGCGGCGAAGGCTTCGTGAATCTCATAGAAATCAAAGTCCTGCAAGGTTAAGCCAGCCCGGGCTAACATTCTTGGCACGGCGTACGCTGGGGCCATAAGCAGGCCTTCACTCTGTTGACCCTGGGTATAGAAATCCACCGCAGCCACTTCACTGTGAGTGAGATAAGCCTGAATCGGCAAGTTGCGAAGGTTGGCCCAGTCTTCGCTGGCGAGTAATACAGCGGCAGCGCCATCCGTGAGGGTGGTTGAGTTGGCGGCGGTCAATGTGCCATTTTCGCGGTCATAGGCGGGCTTGAGCTTTGCCAACTTCTCCAGAGGCGTATCACGCATAATGCCATCGCGGCTGACACCGTTAAACGGTTGGATAAGGTCATCAAAAAAGCCGCGGTCATAGGCTGCAATCAAATTCTGGTGGCTGTTAAAGGTCAGCTGATCCTGATCTTCACGGCTCACTCCCCATTCCTTAACCATCAGCTCACAGTGCTGACCCATGGACAACCCAGTGCGCGGCTCGGCATTGGCCGGTATAGCGGGGATCATAAAGCTGGGTCTAATGCTGGCCAGTACTTTTAGACGCTGGCCTAGGGTTTTGGCACGGTTGAGGCGCAGTACCATTTTGCGATATTTTTCATTGAGGGCTATGGGTGCATCGCTGGCGGTATCTGTACCACCGGCAATACCAGAGTCAATTTGCCCCAGAGCAATTTTGTTGCCTACCAAGATAGCGGCTTCAAGGCCGGTGCCGCAGGCCTGCTGTACATCATAGGCTGGGGTTTGCAGGGATAGGCCAGAGTCTAAAGTGGCTTCTCGGGCTAAATTGAAATCTCTGGAGTGCTTCATTACTGCGCCGGCGGCGACTTCCCCAAGACGTTCACCGTCTAAATCAAAACGCTGCACAAGACCCTTTAGGGCGGCGGTGAGCATATCCATATTGCTGGCGTCGCTGTAGGAAGTGTTGCTGCGCACAAAGGGAATTCTGCTTCCGCCGACAATGGCTACTTTGCGAATCTCGGTCATAATGGCTTTCCAGTG
>JAFMBU010000080.1 GCA_017858295.1 Porticoccaceae bacterium
CCCAGCCAGCCGCGCACTACATAGCCGTAGCTAATAATATCGTTGAGCACTTTCTCCGCGGTGTCGGCTGGAATGGCGAAGCCAATACCCGCAGAGCCAGCCTGATTGAGTATCGCCGTATTGATACCGAGTAAATTGCCATAGCTATCAACCAGTGCGCCGCCAGAGTTGCCAGGATTGATATCGGCATCGGTCTGAATAAAGTTTTCAAAGGTATTTAGCCCGAGACCATTGCGGCCGGTAGCGCTGACAATGCCTTGAGTTACGGTCTGACCTACGCCATAGGGGTTGCCAATCGCCAGAACCACATCGCCAATCTGAGCTTGGGCTGGTTCGCCAACAGAGATTGGCTGCAGATTCTGTGCTTGAATTTTCAGCACTGCCAGATCGGTTTCCGGATCTTTACCCACAACAACTGCAGGCGCCTCGCGCCCATCATAGAGCAGCACTAGTATCTGATCAGCGCCGTCGATCACATGGTTGTTGGTCAGCATAAAGCCATCTTCCTGCATGATAACGCCGGAGCCGAGGGAGGACTGAATACGCTGCTGCTGATTGTTAAAAAGGCGTCGGAAGTAGGGGTCGTCGAGCAGTGGATGATTAGAGGACGTGGTGATGGTCCGCGTATATATATTTACGACAGAGGGCGCGGCACGTTTCACTGCATGGGAGTATGAGACTGGCCCAGTCCATTCATTGCCCTGACTACGGTGGTCGAGATCCATGGATGACTGCTCAACACCATTGTTCTGCTGGCGAATCTCGGGGAACACTAGCAGGATTAAGGCAGCAGCACACAGGCCGACCAATATGGGTTTGCCGAGGTAACGAATAATAAGATTCACTGTGCGATTTGAGGTCACGCCTGTCTCTCAATTTTTGCTGGTCTTAGCGATGCAGTATGGCACAAAAGGCCGGTTATTCAGCGCAATAAGTTAGATAGCCGCGGATCTGGCGTCTTAGTCTTGCGATAAATAAGTAGCATATGACCGATTGATTGCACCAGAGTCGCGTTGTGGCTGGCGCAGATTGTGTCTGTTAGGGCTTTTTTAGCATCGCGATCTTCGGCGACCAGTTTAATTTTAATTAATTCATGGTCGGTAAGGGCGCGTTCAATCTCATTGCTGACGTTTTCGGTGAGACCGTTGCCGGCCACTGTTACTACAGGCTTAAGATTATGGCCTAATCGACGTAAATGTTTTTTATCCGCGTTGGAACTTGTCATAATGCACGACTCACTTTAAAGGTCGGCCATTCTAGCTAAAACAACCCCATGGCGAAATCGAAAAATCGTAGTTGGATAAAACAACATGTAAAAGACCCTTATGTGCAAATGTCACAGAAGGATGGTTATCGCTCCCGAGCGAGCTATAAATTACTTGAGATCATTGAAAAGGATCGCTTGATCCGCCCAGGGATGACCGTCGTAGACCTAGGAGCGGCGCCCGGAGGTTGGTCTCAGGTGGCAATGGATTTGGTGGGGCACGAGGGGCGAGTTCATGCCCTAGATCTGTTGCCCATGGACGGTATTGCCGGCGTCGACTTTATTCTCGGCGATTTTACCGAAGATGAGATTTTGCAGGAGCTCCTAGGTCTAATTGATAAACGGCCTGTTGACCTTGTAATTTCGGATATGGCCCCCAACTTAACAGGTAGCAAAGCAGTAGATCAGCCCACCAGTATTTATTTGGTTGAACTGGCTGTAGATCTAGCCTGCAAAGTTATGAAGCCTGAGGGAGTTTTTATAGCAAAACTCTTTCAGGGGGAAGGGTTCGATGAGTTTGTGCGACATGTTAGAACATTGTTTAATACAGTCAGTATGCGAAAACCCGACGCCTCGAGATCAAAATCTCGGGAAGTCTACATGGTTGCCAAGGGCTTAAAGGCCTGATTATGAGGATAATAACTTGAACGATTTGGTTAAAAATTTGGTTGTGTGGCTAGTTCTGGCTGCAATTCTGATGTCTGTTTTCAATAGCTTCACGCCAAAGGAAGTTGAAAATGAGATCATTTATTCGGAATTCGTGACCGATGTGCAAAACGAACGCGTCTCAAGTGTTGCCATTAACGGTTTGATTATCGAAGGCGTGCGTCTCGATGGTTCAACCTTTAAGACTGTGCGACCCAATGTTCAGGATCCCGGCTTGATGGATGACCTGCTCAACCACAATGTTCAAGTGGTGGGTAAAGAGCCTGAGACGCCCAGTCTGCTGTCGCAGCTGCTCGTTGCAGCTTTCCCAATCTTGCTGATTCTGGCTATTTTTGTCTTCTTTATGCGTCAAATGCAGGGCGGTGCTGGCGGCAAAGGCGGCCCCATGAGCTTTGGCAAAAGTAAGGCCAAGTTACTCAATAGCGATCAGATCAGCACTACATTTGCTGACGTGGCCGGTGTCGACGAAGCTAAGGAAGATGTTAGCGAACTGGTCGACTTTCTTAGCGACCCCACCAGATTTCAGCGTCTTGGCGGACGTATTCCCAAGGGCGTCTTAATGGTCGGCCCCCCAGGTACAGGTAAAACCTTGCTGGCGAAAGCGATTGCTGGCGAAGCCAAAGTGCCATTCTTTTCAATTTCCGGTTCCGACTTTGTCGAGATGTTCGTCGGCGTTGGTGCCGCACGAGTGCGGGATATGTTTGAGCAGGCTAAGAAGCAAGCGCCATGCATTATCTTTATCGATGAAATCGATGCTGTAGGTCGCCATCGTGGCGGTGGCTACGGCGGTGGCAACGATGAGCGCGAGCAGACATTGAACCAGCTGCTAGTGGAAATGGATGGCTTTGAAGGTAATGAAGGTGTAATCGTTATCGCCGCAACCAACCGTCCCGACGTATTGGATAAAGCTCTATTGCGCCCCGGCCGATTTGATCGCCAGGTCTATGTCAGCCTGCCGGATATTCGTGGTCGCGAACAGATTCTTAAAGTTCACGCGCGCAAAGTGCCTATAGATGAGAGTGTAGAATTGAGCGTAATCGCTCGCGGCACTCCCGGTTTCTCCGGTGCCGATCTGGCCAATTTGATCAACGAAGCGGCGCTGTTTTCCGCTCGCGGTAAACGCCGTGTGGTAGGCATGGAAGAATTTGAGCAGGCCCGTGACAAAATCATGATGGGTGCCGAGCGCCGCTCAATGGTTATGTCTGATAAAGAGAAGGCCAATACCGCCTATCACGAAGCTGGCCATGCGATTATCGGCAAGCTGGTTCCAGAGCATGACCCAGTGCATAAGGTCACTATTATTCCCCGCGGCCGTGCCCTGGGTGTAACCCAGTATCTACCCGAAGAAGACCGTTACAGCATGAGCCGACGTCAGTTATTTAGTCAGCTCTGCAGTCTATTTGGTGGGCGACTCGCCGAAGAGTTGATCGGCGGATTGGATGGTGTCACTACTGGCGCCTCCAATGATATTGAGCGAGCTACGCAGATGGCGCGCAATATGGTCACCAAGTGGGGCCTCAGTGAGACCATGGGTCCGGTGCTCTACGGCGAAGACGAGTCACAGAACCCCGGTGGTGGCAACACCCACTACTCAGAAGATACCTCGCGCCAGATCGACCAAGAGGTGCGTACAATTCTCGACGACGCCTA
Source organism: Porticoccaceae bacterium (assembly GCA_017858295.1). Lineage (GTDB taxonomy): Bacteria > Pseudomonadota > Gammaproteobacteria > Pseudomonadales > Porticoccaceae > HTCC2207. The sequence goes on from JAFMBU010000080.1 coordinate 3,581, forward strand.
CAAACAGGCCAAGACGCTACTTGAAGATAATCGCGATATTCTCGAGGCCATGAAAGATGCATTAATGGAGTTTGAAACCATCGATGCAGATCAGGTTGACGATTTAATGCATAGACGCAAAGTCCGCCCGCCAAAGCATTGGGACGACAATGATTCGGATAGCGGCGCTGGCAAGCCGTCTGCTGAATCGACTGAAGAGTCTGCAGAAGCTGCTAAAGAACCAGCTAAAGAGGGCCCAATTGGTGGCCCAGTAGAAGAAGTCTAACTCGACAGAGCAGGAATAGCCTCGCTGCCGTAATGGCTGCGGGGCTTTTTACTTTTATGAAAGCAATGACGCTTAAATGTGGCACCAAAACACTTGATCTATCCCGCCCTGCGGTGATGGGTATTGTCAATATTACCCCCGACTCTTTCTCCGATGGCGGCCAACTCTATGCAGGTGAAAAAGTCGATCTGGATAAAACCCTGCGGACAGTGGAATCTATGCTGGCCGATGGTGCCGACATTATCGATATTGGCGGAGAATCGACTCGCCCCGGCGCCTCGCCGGTCACAACTCAACAGGAGTTAGATCGAGTGCTGCCTGTTGTGCAGGCGGTGAGCTCAAGGTTCGACGCACTGATCTCAGTGGACACCAGCACCGCTCAGGTAATTACTCAGGCCTCAGAGGCCGGAGCCCATCTAATCAATGATGTGCGCGCTCTGCAGCGTGAGGGGGCTCTTCAGGCTGCTGCAGCCGCTGGGTTGCCGGTGTGCTTGATGCATATGCAGAATCAGCCGGATAATATGCAGAGCAATCCCGTCTACAATGATGTGGTTACTGAGGTGTTGAGTTTTTTACAGCAGCGAAAGCAAGCCTGCTTAAACGCAGGGATTGCCAGTGAACAGATACTACTGGATCCAGGGTTTGGTTTTGGTAAGACACTGGAACACAATTTGGCTTTATCCAGCTCCCTGGATCGCTTTGTGGATACAGGTCAGGGTCTGCTGTTGGGCGTCTCGCGCAAATCTATGATCGGTCAACTAATTAATTCAAATATAGATAGCAGGCTAGTTGGAAGTGTTACCATGGCGCTCCTAATGGTCCAGTCGGTTGCTCAGAGGCGAGCCCAGACAGGCGCCTCAAATGGCATAATATTACGAGTGCATGATGTGCGCGAGACAGTGCAAGCATTGACTGTCTGGCAGCGAACAATGGATTTTAAGCAAGAGATAAATAACTTATGACAAGAAAGTATTTTGGTACCGATGGAATTCGTGGGCGGGTAGGGGAAGCGCCTATCACAGCAGATTTTTTCCTTAAGCTGGGCTGGGCTGCTGGCACGGTTCTGACGCGTAACGCAGTAGGCAAAAAGCGCGTATTGATTGGCAAGGACACCAGAGTTTCAGGCTATATGTTTGAGTCCGCTCTTGAAGCTGGCCTAATCGCCGCAGGTGTTGACGTCGATATGCTCGGCCCTATGCCGACACCTGCTATCGCTTATTTGACCCGGACCTTTCGCGCCGCTGCCGGCATAGTTATCAGCGCATCTCACAATGCAGTGGAAGACAATGGCATTAAATTTTTCGGCGCCGACGGATACAAATTGTCAGATGAAATCGAACTTGAAATTGAAGCCTTGCTCGATCAGCCACTGGTCACCAATGGATCTAACTATCTAGGCAAAGCGCGACGCATCACCGATGCCGCCGGTCGCTATGTGGAATTCTGCAAAGGCAGTCTTCCCTCAGGTTTTAACCTGCGGGGAATGAAAGTAGTGCTCGACTGTGCCCATGGCGCAACCTATGACGTGGGGCCAAAAGTGTTTAAAGAACTGGGCGCCACAACTATCACCATGGGCAATCAGCCCAATGGCTTTAATATCAATGATCAATGTGGATCGACTTACACTGCCGGGCTCTCCGCTGCAGTCTTGGATCATCAGGCTGATCTAGGTATTGCCTTTGATGGCGATGGCGACCGTGTTCTGTTTATTGACGATCGTGGTGATCTGGTTGATGGCGATGAATTATTATTTATTATCGCTCAGCACCGCCATAAGTTTCAGGGCGGCTGTAATGGTGTTGCCGGTACTCAGATGAGCAATCTGGGCCTCGAGTTGGCCTTGGCAGAGATGAAAATTCCCTTTGTGCGCACCAAAGTCGGTGACCGCTACGTGGTTGAGGCAATGAAAGAACACAGCTGGGTTCTCGGTGGCGAAGGGTCCGGTCATGTCCTTTGCAGTGACCTGAATACAACCGGTGATGGCATCGTGTCGGCGCTTCAGGTCTTGCGAGCAGTCGTTGATAGTGGCAAGTCCCTGCGTGAACTGAAGACCGGTATGAGCAAGTTGCCACAACTAATGATCAATGTCCGTCTGTCGCAAAAAATTGATCTCAGTGACGATGAGGCAATAAATTACGCTGTGGCTGAAGTCGAAGAAAAGCTTGCTGGTCGAGGCCGTGTTTTGCTGCGACCCTCGGGAACCGAACCCTTGATTCGGGTGATGGTCGAAGGCGAAGACAGTGCATTGGTAGAGAGTTCAGCCGTGGCCATTGCTGAAATCGTTAAACAGCGGGTAGAGGCACTTAAAAGCTGATTTGCTTATTGTATCTTAGCCTGCAGTCGGGTAGGATTTGCGCCCTTTTGCGGGACTGCACTCAAGGGAGTACTCAGGATGGGTAAACCGCTGATCGCGGGCAACTGGAAAATGCATGGTACAGCTGAATCGGCGCGAAACTTAGCGACACAGCTCGGTCATCACAGATTCCAAGAAGATGCCGCTGAAATAGTTGTTTTTCCGCCGCTGGTCCACTTATCAGTGGTGCGTGATGTTCTTGCTGACAGCAGTGTTAGCATAGGTGCGCAAAATGTTTCTCGGTTCCCCAATGGGGCTTACACTGGCGAAGTGTCCGCAGAGATGTTGTTAGATCAAGGTTGTAAGTATGTCTTGGTGGGGCACTCGGAACGCAGAGCAATATTGGGTGAGAGCGACCAAATAGTTGCCGAAAAATTTAGAGCGGCACAGAATGCGGGATTGATTCCCATTCTCTGTGTTGGAGAAAGTCTGCAGCAGCGTCAGCAAGATGCGACGTTTGACGTGGTAGCAAAGCAGATTAGTGCAGTGATTGACCTTGTAGGTCTTGAGAAGGTCTGTCAGTCGGTGATTGCCTATGAGCCAGTTTGGGCAATAGGAACCGGTGAGACAGCAAGCCCGGAACAGGCGCAGGATGTGCACACTGTTATCCGTGCTCAGCTTGGCGAAGCGGGACGATCGACTACATTGCTCTACGGTGGCAGCGTCAACAAGAGCAATGCGGCAGAATTATTTAAGCAACCAGACATCAATGGTGGACTGGTTGGTGGGGCCTCGCTTGAGGCAGACGAATTTCTAAAAATTGCACAATTGGTAGAAGCTTAATCATGGAAAATTTTATTCTAATCTTTCACTTTCTTATCGCCGTATTTTTGATCGGATTGATTTTAGTCCAACAAGGTAAAGGCGCAGAAGCGGGAGCCTCATTTGGCGCCGGCGGATCACAGACAGTGTTTGGCAGTGGCGGCAGCTGGAACTTCTTCAGTAGAATGACAGCGATACTGTCGACAATCTTTTTTGTCACCAGTGTAAGTCTTGCGGTTATCGCGAAAAATAAAACAGTGGTAGATGCTGATCTATTGCCAGAAATGGAAGTGATTCCTTTCGACTCAGCAATTGACACAGATGTACCAGCAGTAGAAAGAAAATCAGAGCAAAGTTCTGAAATCCCTCAGTAACAAAAAGTTTGAGATATGCCCAAGTGGTG
>JAFMBU010000081.1 GCA_017858295.1 Porticoccaceae bacterium
CCAACACCACATCTTTAGGGGTCACACCAACGCCAACCGTGCCATTCACAGTCACGCGCATATTCTTCATCTTCTTGGCCACCAAACACTGAGTGGCCAACACATGCTCAACCTCCGAGGTACCAATACCATGGGCCAAACAAGCCAAAGCTCCGTGGGTCGCTGTATGGGAATCACCACAGACTACGGTCATGCCCGGCATAGTGGCACCCAGCTCAGGACCCATCACATGAACAATACCCTGGCCCATCTCATTGATCTTAAATTCCTTAATACCATAGAGATCGCAGTTATCATCCAGAGTCTGCACCTGAATGCGGGACACCTCATCGGTCATACCCGCAACACCAGCATCACGCTCAGTCTTATCAGTAGAGATATTGTGATCAGGGGTGGCAATATTCGTATCCAAGCGCCAAGGCAGTCGCCCCGCAATACGCAGCCCTTCAAAAGCCTGAGGTGAGGTCACCTCGTGAATCACATGGCGATCTATATAGATTAACGATGAACCATCGCTATTTTGCTTAACAAGGTGGCTATCCCACAGCTTGTCGTAAAGTGTTCTTCCAGTCATCACAGTCTCCTAGACGTGCCTATTTCAAGTTGCAGCCATTGTAGACCTGCCCTATGATGAAATAAATTCATATTTAGCATAAATAGCATTCTTAATAAGAATGCATAAGCAGCTGGGATCGACAGCATGGACAACCAGAATCTAAAAGCCTTTATTACTGTCGCCGACCTGGGCTCATTTTCACAAGCTGCCGATCGACTCTATCTAACACAATCCGCCATCAGCAAACGTATCGCCCAGTTGGAACAGCAGATTGGCAAAAAGCTCTTCGACAGAATTGCTCGCCAAGTTTCACTCACCGAAGCTGGCACCGAACTGCTGCCAAGGGCACGGCGTATCCTAAATGAATATGACAGCGCCCTGCAGGCCATTAATGACCTCTCAGGTAAAGCCAGCGGCACATTAAGACTGGCCATCAGTCACCACCTAGGCCTGCATCGCCTGCCCCCAGTGCTAAAGCAGTTTGCCCAGCAATATCCCAATGTGACCTTGGATATTGAGTTTATGGACTCGGAAAAGGCCTATGAGCAAGTACTCCATGGCCAATCAGAAGTGGCGGTGATAACCCTGGCCCTAGAGAGCCACCATAATATCCACAGTAAAAAGATCTGGGATGATCCCCTGAGGTTTATCTGCGCCCAAGATCATCCATTGGCCGAGCTTAAAAAACCGGCCCTTAAAGACCTAGCCGAATACCCTATTATTTTGCCGGGACTCAACACCTACACTGGGCGCATTATTCAGAACCTGTTTCAGCAGCAAGGAATACCGTTAAAAGCACCGATGTCCACCAACTATCTAGAGACCATTAGTACCATGGTAGAGATCGGATTAGGCTGGAGTGTGTTGCCGGAAACGCTGGTTAGGGATCTGTATGTGATGCCCTTTGAGGAAGTGAGTATCGGGAGGGAATTGGGCTATATTCACCACATGAAACGCAGCCTGTCGAATGCGGCTGCGGCATTTTTGCGCTTAATGGATCAGGCCGCAGCGTGATCGAAAGCAGCGCAACGGTCAGATCAAAAAGGTCTCGAGAAAAACTAGATAAAAAAAGAGGGCCATAAAGGCCCTCTTAAATGGAGTTACATCTGTCTTCAGCGACCCAGAATGAGGATTAGGCATTCTCAGCTAACCAGACTAACTTAGTCGGTTATAACCAAGCCAAAATACTAGCTGCGGCCGTGAATGTCGGGACTGTAAAAAGGACAATACAACCTCGACATTTAAAGCATAGCCAACAATTTAAGCTTGTCCAGTCATGGCAATTACTGCAGTGATTTAATGGCTATTTCATAGATGTCCTTGACCAATCCCTGCTCATCGGCAATTACTTGCAACGCCTCACGCATTTTTGAGCTATTAGGCTCGGGGAATTTTTTCCAGCGGGTCAGTGGTGTCATTAGACGTGCGGCCACCTGAGGGTTACGGCTGTGGAGTGTCAGGATGCGCTGCTTGAGAAATTCATAGCCTGAACCATCGGGATTGTGAAAATTCACCAGATTGCCGTTGCAGAAACCACCGATCAGGCTGCGGATCTTATTCGGGTTGCTCAGGGTAAAGGCTGAATGATTCTCTAACTCTTCCACTCGCTGCAGACCACCGGGCTGGCTATTGGTGGCCTGTACTTGCAGCCATAGATTCATCACTAGCGCTTCGTCGTTGTACTGTTGCTCAAACTGCGCCAATGCGGTCTCAGCATCCTGCACCGCGGCTGGACAGTTGACCAAGCACGACAGTGCCGCAGCTTTATCGGTCATATTATCAGCGCTAGCAAACTGCTTCGAGGCCAATTCAACACCCACTTGACCAACCAACATTAGGTAACCCAGAGCAGTATTTTTCAGGGAGCGGCGGCCGATCTGAGAGGCATCAGGTGCATATTCTTGCTCGACATTATGGCGCTGATAGACGGCGAGAAATTCTTCATTGAGGCTGTCTGCCAATGCCTGACGAACAAATAGTCGAGCGCTGTGGATTGCATCGGCATGAATCAATGGTGCCTCTTCGTGAAGCTGGGCTTCGCTGGGAAGCTGCAACATAAGGGCAACCATAGCGGGATCTAAACTGGCATCGGTCAACAGTGATTTGTAGGCATCGATCAGCTGACTGTCCATTTCCAGTGGTCGCTGCTGATGGCTGTCAGCGGTGAGTTTCTCGAGTAATTCAAAGCTCAGTTTTTGTCCTGCATCCCAGCGGTTAAAGCCGTCGCTATCATTAGCCATCAGATGAATTAGCTGGTCTTTGCTGTAGGCGTAATCGAGTTTTACCGGGGCGGAGAATTCACGCAACAACGAGGGCACTGGGGCTTGGTCAATATTTTCGATAATTAGCTGCTGATGGGTCTGACTGACTTCATAAACCATTTCTGTGTCGCCATCACTGTTGAGTGCTAGGTCACCAGATGCGCCAACCAAGCCAAGCTTTACCGGTATCACAAAGGGCTGTTTCTGGGGTTGCCCCGGCGTTGCCGGACAGCTCTGGGCAAAGTCCAATGTCACGGTGCGATCGGCGGCGTCATAGGTTGAGCTGACTGCTAACTGGGGCGTGCCCGACTGCTTGTACCAGCGACGGAATTGAGTGAGGTCGCGACCACTGGCGTCTTCCATTGCGCTGACAAATTCTTCAATGGTGACTGCTTGACCGTCGTGGCGATTAAAGTAGAGGTCACTGCCTTTGCGGAAACTGTCGGGACCTAACAGAGTGCGGATCATGCCGACAATTTCGGCGCCCTTCTCATAGATGGTCAGGGTGTAAAAATTATTGATCTCCATGTAGGAGTCAGGCTGCACTGGGTGGGACATGGGGCCGCCGTCTTCGGCAAACTGGTGGGTGCGCAGATAGCTGACATCTTCGATGCGTTTCACCGTTGCCGAGTTCATATCCGCGGAGAACTGGGAGTCGCGATAGACGGTAAAGCCCTCTTTAAGACTTAACTGAAACCAGTCGCGGCAGGTAACACGATTACCGGACCAGTTATGAAAATACTCATGGGCCACAATAGCTTCGACGCGCTGAAAGGCGGCATCGGTGGTGGTCTTGGGATTGGCCAGTACGGCAGAGGTGTTAAATATATTGAGGCCTTTATTTTCCATCGCGCCCATATTGAAATCATCCACGGCGACGATCATAAAGATATCCAGATCGTATTCCCGGCCATAGGCTTCTTCGTCCCAGCGCATTGAATGCTTGAGAGAGAGCATGGCGTGATCGCACTTATCCAGATCTTTCTCCTCAACAAATATCTGCAGCGCCACCTGGCGGCCAGACATAGTGGTGAAGCTATCTTCGACGCAACTCAGGGTGCCGGCTACCAGGGCAAACAGGTAGGCGGGCTTTTTAAACGGGTCGTGCCAGGTGACAAAGTGGCGACCGTCGCTGAGTTCGCCGCGGGCAATGGGATTACCATTCGACAGCAAAACCGGGTACTGGACTTGGTCGGCAATCACTTTGGTGGTGAATTCAGACATCACATCTGGGCGATCAAGATAGTAGGTAATATCGCGGAAGCCCTCGGCTTCACACTGGGTGCAATACATGGTGCGCGAGCGATAGAGACCCATCATGGTGGTATTGTCTTGGGGTTTGATCAGCACTTCGGTGGTAACCACTGCACGGCCAGCGAGACCGGAAATGGTTAAAGACTCACTGTCACAACTAAAAGCGCCCTCTTCTAGGAACTGACCATCTACTGACACTGACTGCAGATCCAGTCCTTCGCTGCCATGTAGAACCAGATCTGCGTCCTGCTCGTCACTGAGCGGATTACGTAGTAGGGAAAGTGTTGTGGTGACCCTGGTGTGGTGCTCGCCGAGATCAAAAACCAGTTCGGTTTTCTCAATTTCAAAGGGTGAGACTCTGTAGTCTTTGAGATAAATAGTTTGTGGCAGTGCATCTTTCATGGTGACAGTCCTTGTAGTAGTGCTCTCTTATTGATCTTTTACTGGGTGCTTTTCATGGGTACTTTTAATAGGTACTTAAGCAGCAGCAGAAAATTGAACGTTGTAGGCAGTAAATTTGCGGATATTGATCACCCCTGTATCAAGAATCAGATACTGACCTTTGATACCCAACAAGACGCCTTCTACCAGAGGCTGCTTATCGAGGTTAAAACTTTTCACTTTTTCCGGCCATTGGCTAACCGGGAAATCAATGGATGTGGTGTTCTCGCTGTATAGCCGCTGCAGCGCTTGTAAGCCGTATTCTTCTTCGAGCAGTTCGAGGCCCTCTTCCGACTTGGCCATCAACTCATCTCTGATCGCGGCTAAATCCAGATCCTCTGCATTGCCCTTAAGCATTTTTTGCCAGTGGGTTTTATCCGCCACATGCTCACGCAGGCAGTCCTCAATTAAGCCCGCCTGGTAGCGTGTCTGCACACGAAAGATTGGCAGTCCCTGAGTGGCGCCTTGATCGATCCAGCGAGTTGGCAGCTGAGTTCCGCGGGTAATCCCCACCTTTACCCCTGAGGAGTTAGCCAGATAGACGAAGTGATCGGTGAAACAAAATTTCTCGCCCCACTCGGGATCGCGGCAGGTGCCGTGGTGAAAATGGCATTTTTCCGGGCTCATAATGCACGTATCGCACTGGGGCAATTTGGCAAAACAGGGATAACAGTAACCCTGGCTAAAGCTCTTTTTCGAACGCCGCCCACAATGGATGCAGTGAATATCACCGAGGTGCTCAATGGAAACCACTTTGCCGATTAAGGCATTCAGTCCTATACGCTGATCATCTAAAGGTAGCTGATAATCCACCTGACCATTTTCAGCGAGGGAGGTGTGCATCTTTTCCAGATGCCCGGACGCTTTTATCGACATGTTGGAGCCTTAATTAATTTTTCCATTTTAGTGGTTGTTCATCTGGCGGTGGCGAACAGGCGGTGGTCTTAGGAGGCACATAACCGGTGCGCTGCTCAGCAGGCTTACGCTGGTCATAGGCAATAATAGCCTGCATACAGAGTGCCTTTTGCTCATCTGTGAGAGCCCGACCATCGGGCCACTTGCCCAATTCCACTGCGCGCTTCAAGCTTTCGTAAATCTGTGGCGTGATACTTTCTAATAACTGGGGTAAATCCATTGTCTATTTAAACCTCGTTCTGACAGTGCCAAGCAAACCAAAAATCAAACCCAATAACATTCCTACGATTAAACCGCTGAAATGGGCTGCATTGGCAATGCCAACACCCAATAAAAAATCCAATGCGCCAGTCATACAGAACAGCAGCCAAAATAGCATAAAGCCGATTAGCTCTTTGGGTAGAGCCAATATGGGATGAGGTGCCAGCAAATTGCGAATCCAAATATAGCCAAGCAAAGCATAGATCACGCCAGACATACCGCCAAAGGCCACTGAGCCAGTCCAGACAAATTGCCCCATATTGGAGATAACTGCGCTGACCAGAACCAGCAGCAGGAGATGCACCGGCCCTAAAAGCGTTTCAATTCGTCCACCAAGCAGAGCTAACCAAAGACCATTGAAAACAAAATGCATTAGGCCAAAGTGAACAAATATTGGGGTAATCAAACGCCACCATTCGCCTTCGCCGATACCACCAAAGACAAACAGCCGGGGAATCGGGTAAAAGAAGCTGCCGACAAACCAACCACAGAGGCTGGCAACAAACAGCAGAGCAGTTGCTGGATGCTGTTTTGCTGCACTGCGCCAGCGGGATCTAGCTGATGGCTCAGGTGTTTCAGCTGTCATTGTCAGCTTTGGCTTCAGCTCTATCTAGACGACTGCCCCAACCGAGTTTTGAGCGACAGATGCTGTAGAAGTTGTGATCTTTCGGGTGAATCAAAATCACGCCATCGCGGTGCTTGCGAATGCTGATGATATCTCCGGGCTCGCTGAGATAATCATTGTGACCATCACAGGTAATCAGCGGGTGTAGCTCATTGCGGGAGCTGACGCGAATTTCAATCTGTGAATTGCCGTGGAGTGCGATGGGGCGACTGCTCAATGTATGAGGATTGAGCGGAACCACAACCATAGCATCCAGCTCTGGACAGAGTAACGGGCCACCTGCAGATAGAGCATAGGCAGTTGAGCCTGTGGGGGTGGCAACAATCAATCCGTCTGAGCGTTGGCTGTAGACAAACTCGCCATCCACATAGAGTTCAAAGGCCATCATGCGAACCGACTGACCTGGGTGTAGGACTATATCGTTGACCGCCAGCCCTTCTGCAATCAAATTGCCATCCCGAGTAATCGAGGTTTCAAGAATAAAGCGATCGGTTTGTTTGTAATCTCCGGATAGCACTGGCAGCACACGCTCAGCGATTTCATCTGGAGAAATGTCCGTTAGAAAGCCCAGGCGACCACGGTTGATGCCGAGCAATGGAATTTTACTCGCCGCCATACTGCGACTGGCACTGAGCATACTGCCGTCGCCCCCGACCACTATGCCCAAATCAACGGCCCCGGGAAATTGGTCTAACGGCAAAATTTTATCCACGGGCCAGTCGACCAGTTTGGCTGCGCGCTCTTCGTAGACAACCTCGCGGCCCTGACTTAACAGAAAGGCTTCGAGCTTGTTTAGGGAGTCCCGCACCTCAGGCACATCGAGACTTGCGAGCAAACCTATGCGTTGAAAATGTGGCATATTATTAGATATCCAAAAACTGGTTCGGCGATTATACAGAGTAGCGCAGTAATTCACTCTTTTTAAGACACAATAAGCGACAGTGCTGCGCACTGTCATCCTGAGCGCAGCCGAAGGATCTCATAGGCTGGCACCTTACCCTG